>JBKPDA010000230.1:0-23848 GCA_046727635.1 Actinomycetota bacterium
GTAGAGGTCCGCTGGAGCTGGCTCGAGATCATCCCGCTGATCCTGTTCCTCGGCGCGTTCGCCACCGGCCTGGCGATGATCCTGTCGTCGCTCTACGTGCGCTTCCGCGACGTCCGGCCAATATGGGAGGTCACGCTGCAGGCGATCTTCTACGGCTCGGCGATCTTCTATCCGATCGAGAACATCCCGAGCGTCAGGCTCCAGCACCTGATCATGTGCAACCCGTTGGCGGCCGTGGTGCAGCAGGTGCGGCACGCGGTGATCGACCCCACCGCGCCCACGGCGGGCGAGGCGATCGGGGGCGACATCTATCTGCTCATCCCGGTGGGGATCGTGCTGGTCCTGGCTGTGGGCGGCTTCTGGTGGTTCAACCGCGAGGCGCCGCGGATCGCGGAGGAGCTGTGAGCGGAGATCCGGCGCTCGACGAGGCGCTGCGCGAGCGCGCGCACTTGTGGGAGCAGCTGCACGAGCAGCGCGCGGCCGAGCGCGAGGTGGAGGACCTGAAGCGCAAGATCGCGGACATGGAGTCCTCGCTTTCGTGGCGCGTGACTCGTCCGCTGCGCCTAGCCAAGACGTACTGGCACAAGGTGAAGCTGCGGCTGGCCCCGCCCGAATGAGCGTGGTCACCGTCGCGATCCCCGTGCTGAACGGGGCCCGCTATCTCGACGAGGTGCTTGACGCCGTTCGGGCGCAGGAGCTCGACCGCGAGCTGGAGATCCTGGTGATCGACTCCGGGTCGGATGACGGCTCGCTGGACATCGCCCGCCGGCACGGCGCGGTGGTGCACGAGATCCCGCGCTCGGAGTTCTCCCACGGCGGCACGCGCAACATGGCTTTGGGGCTGGCGCGGGGCGACCACGTGGCCTTCTTGACCCAGGACGCCACCCCCGCTCACCAGCGGTGGCTCACGGCGCTGCTCGAGGGCTTCCGCGCGGCCGACGACGTGGCGCTCGTTTTCGGCCCTCACCTGGCGCGCGTGGACGCCAGTCACATGATCAAGTCGGAGATGGAGCGGCACTTCGGCACCTGGGGCCCCGAGATCGACGTGCAGAGGCTGGATCGCTCCGCCGCCGGGATCGCTGCCTACCGCCGGAATCCGGGAAGGTTCACCTTCTTCAGCGACGTGAACGGCTGCGTGGCCCGCTGGGCGTGGGAGCAGGTGCCGTATCGCGTGGTGCCGTACGCCGAGGACCAGCTGCTGGGCCGCGAGATGATCGAGGCCGGCTTCGCGAAGGTCTACAACCCGCGAGCCGCCGTGCTCCACTCGCACGATTACCCGACGGGCGAGTTCCTCCGCCGCTACTTCGACGAGTTCCGGGCGATGCGCGAGGTGCTCGGTCACGTGGAGCCGGCCGGCGCGAAGCGCACCGTGTGGGCCGTGCGGGGACTCGCAGGCGCCGACAAGACCTGGCTGCAGTCGCACGGGGTGGGCGGGACGGCGCTCGTGTCCCCGCTCTCGCGGTCGGTGGTGCACCACTCGGCTCGGATGGCCGGCGCGATACTCGGCACGCGGGCCGACCGCCTCCCCGCGCCGGTGCGGCGGCGGCTGTCTCTGGAAGGCCGCGACACCTTCACGCCCTACCCCGTGCCCCAGAGCCGGCTACTGGCTTCCGAACCGCGGCCCGGCCTGATCGACCGCTGGCGCTGGCGCCCGGGCGGCACGCACTTCAGCGAGCACTGGAAGTTCGACTTCGTTCGCGCCCCGGCCGGGCCGATTCGGCTCGAGGCGGGATCGCCGCGGCCGGACGGGCCGTGGACGATCGCTTGGGTGGTACCGCGCTGGGAGATCGGCTCGGGCGGGCACATGACGATCTTCCGCATGGTGCGGGAGCTCGAGCGGCGCGGGCACAGCAACGCGATCTTCGTGTTCGACCCCGAGCGCAGGATCCGCAAGACCGCGTCGCAGCTGCGGGACGAGATCCGCTCGCGCTTCATCCCTATCGAGGCGCCGGTGTTCCTCGGCGTCGACGACTTCGACTCGGCGGACATCGCGATCGCCACCGAGTGGCGCACCGCCTATCCAGTGCGCGACCTGCCTCGCGTCCGGGAAAAGGTCTACGTGGTGCAGGACCACGAGCCCGAGTTCTTCGCCACGTCCGCCGAATCGGTCTGGGCCGAGGACACCTACCGCATGGGCTACCGCTGCATCGCCTGCACTCCGTGGCTCGGCAAGCTGCTTCAGCGCGAGTACGGGCTGGAGGCCCGCTGGTTCGAGCTGGGCACCGACCTCGACGTGTATCCGTTCGCCGGCGACGAGGAGCGCGAGCCCGGATTGCTCGCCGTCTACGGGCGCCGCGAGACGCCGCGCCGGGCCGTGGATTTGGCGCTCGCCGGAGTGGCGAACCTGTTCGAGCGCCGACCCGGGTTGTCCGTGGTGTTGTTCGGCTCATCCACCACCGGGTACGCGCCGTTCCCTTGCGAGGACCTGGGCGTGGCTCCGCCGGAGCGGCTGGCCGAGCTCTACCGCCGCGCCGGCGCCGGAGTGGCGTTCTCCCTGACCAACCACTCGCTCGTGGCCCAGGAGATGATGGCCAGCGGCCTGCCGGTGGTGGAGCTGGAGGGCGGCAACGTGGAGGAGGCGTTCGGCGCGTCGGGCGAGCGCGTGATGCTGGCGCCGCGAACGGCGGACGGAATCGCCGATGCGATCGAACGCGTACTGGACGACCGCGAGGCCGCGGCGGCGATGGCGCTGCGCGCGCGGGCGTTCGTGGAGGAAAGGACGTGGGAGAGGGCGGGGGCGCAGATGGAGGAGGCGCTGCGGGCGTTCATGGCCAACCCGCGGGTGTCGGGTCTCGGGTCTCGGGTCTCGGGAGACGGCTGACGCCTCCGGATGCACGTAGGGCTCAACCTCGTATTCCTGGTGCCTGACGAGACGGGCGGGATGGAGATCTACGCGCGGCATCTCATCGAGTCGCTTCGCCGGGTCAGGCCCGACATTCGCCTGACCGCGTTCATCAACCGCAACGCGGCCGGTCAGCCAGGGCCGTGGTACGACATCGAGCACGTCACCGTGCCGGTGAACTCGCGCAACCGGGTGGCATGGGTGCTCGCGGATCAGCTGCTCGTGCCACCGCTGGCGCGGCGGGCGAAGGTCGATCTGTTGCACAGCCCGGCCAACATCGCGCCCGCCTGGGGCGGCCCGTACCGGCGGTTGATCACCGTCCACGACCTGATCCACAAGACGTTCCCCGAGGCGCACGAGGGGATCAAGTCGCGGGCGATCGGCGTGATCATGCCGCTCGCGATCCGCCGCTCTCACCGCCTGATCACCGACTCGCACGCCGCGAAGCAGGACCTCGTGGCGATCTTGGGCGAGCCGGAGGCCAAGATCGATGTGATCCCCCTCGGGCTCGACCAGCCGCATGCGGAGCGCGCGCTGCCCGAGGCGGAGATCCGCAAGTGGCTCGACCTCGGCGAGCGCCAGGTGGTGCTGAGCCTCTCGGCCAAGCGGCCGCACAAGAACCTCAAGCGCCTGATCGACGCCACCGCCGGCATCCCCAGCGAGCGCCGTCCGGTGCTCGTGATCCCCGGCTATCCGACCTGGTACGAGCGGGAGCTCGAGCAACACGCCCGCGAGCGGAGCATCCAAGCCGACGTACGTCTTCTCGGCTGGATCGACGAGGGGCAGCTCGAGGGCCTCTACGCGGTCGCCAGCTGCGTCTTGTTCCCGTCCCTCTACGAGGGCTTCGGCCTGCCGGTGCTCGAGGCGATGCAGCGCGGGGTGCCCGTGGCGTGCTCGAACACCACATCGCTGCCGGAGGTTGCCGGTGACGCCGCGCTGCTGTTCGACCCGGAGAGCACCGAGCAGATCGCCGCCGCGATCGAGAGGCTGCTGAGCGATCCGGACGAAGCCGAGCGGCTGCGCCAGAGGGGCCGGGAGCGCGTGAAGCAGTTCACCTGGGACGCCACCGGGCGCCTGACGGCCGAGACCTACGAGCGCGCGCTGTCGCGGTAGGCGGCGGCGACTATGTCGAGCGAGCGGTCGATCGACAGCCGCTCGGCGTTGCGGGCGAACCACGCGGCGGTGGAGTCGCGCAACGGCTGCCCCGCCTCGTGGACGCGGACGATCGCGTCGGCAAGGTCGTCTGGCTCGGCGGACGGGGCGATGAAGCCGTTCACGCCCTCCTCCACGAGCTCCGTGGCCGCGTTGTCGCCATCGCGCACCACCACGCTCGGGGTGCCCTGCGCCGACGCCTCCACCACCACGAGGCCGTAGCCCTCGCGCCGCGACGGCAGCACCATGCAGAGCGCGCTGCGGAGGGCCTTCTCGACGTGGTCCGAGTCCACGAAGCCCGGCACCTCCGCCACGTCGCCCAGGCCGAGGCGATCCACCAGCCAGAGCACCTCCGAGCGCTCGGGCCCGTCGCCGTAGACCTTCAGCCGCAGCCCCGGCAGGCGCTCGCGCGCTCGGGCGAAGGCGGGCACCAGCGCCGGCGCGCGCTTCTCCGGGATGTGGCGCCCGGCGAACACGACCTCCGGCTGCGCCGGGCCGGCGGGTCGAGCCTCGAGCGAGCCCGCATACTCCCCATCGAGCACTGTGGGCTCCACGCGAAGCCCTTCCTCGCGCAGCCGCTCCACGTGTAGCCGCGAGAAGCAGAACGCACGCTGGGGCACCCGCAGGCAGAGCCGCTGCACGGCGTGACCCACCGCGCCCCCGATCCGGCCGAGGTACTCACGCCAGTAGGCGCGAGTCCACACCTCGTGCCAATCGACCACCAGGCTGTAGCCGCCAAGCGGGCGCACCGCGGCCCCCGCCAGCAGATGGAAGTACGGGAACGACGCGGTGTGCACGACGTCGTAGCGCCGCCCCCGGAGCACCAGATGAGCCAGCGTGCCGAGCCCGAACACGAGCGGCTCGAGGATGCTCCGGCGGCCACCGCGCACGTACAGCGGCATGTAGGGCGCCACCGCCAGCACGCGCACGCCGGGCACCCGCGGCGACTCTCCGCGCGCCCACTGGCGCCTGGTGATGAAGGTCACATCGTGGCCCTCGGAGGCCAGGCGCTCGGCGAGGTTGCGATACCAGCGCTCGGCTCCTCCCACAGTGTGGGGAAACAGGCAGTCGTAGACCAGGCAGATGCGCAATCGAGTGGCGTGTGAGGCCCGAGGCGTCCGTTGCCTCGGGCTAGGACGGCGCGAAGGTTCGCAGGTTCCTCGGCAGGCCGGAGCCTACGACAATAACCTGGCCCGCCGTGAACCTCGTCGTCACCTGGCTTCTGTTCCCGTTGGTCGCGGGCGTGCTTTCGCTCGGCTGCGGCCTCCTGGTCGAGCGCGGCTCGGGCACGCGCCTGCCCGGTGTGCTCTGGGCTCCCCTGGGGCTGGCGACGATCGTCGTCGCATCCCAGGTGACCACCTACTGGGGCGCCACAGCGCGTCTGGCCACGCCGCTCGTCGTGGTCCTGGCCATCGCGGGCTTCGGGCTGTCGCTGTCCCGCAGGCGCGACGCCGACCCGCGCGCATGGCCTCGACGAGTGACAGCCGGAGTGGACAGGCTGGCCGCCGCGGCCGCGCTGGGTGTGTTCTTCGTGTACGCGGCGCCGGTGGTGCTCGCGGGCACGGCCACCTTCCTCGGCTACACGATGCTCGGGGACGACTCGGTGCACTTCGTGCTCATCGACTGGGTCATGAAGCACGGCCACCAGATTCACGGCCTGGCGCCGTCGTCGTACCACGCCACGCTCGCCGGCTACTACGCCACCGCGTACCCGCTCGGCGCCCACACGGCGCTGGGCGCTCTTCGCCCGCTGGTTGGTCAGGACGTGGCCTGGGTCTACCAGCCGTATCTGGCCTTCATCGCGGCGATGTCGTCGCTGTCGTTCTACGCGGTGCTGTCGCGGGTGATCGCGGTCCGCTGGATGCGCGCGGTTGCCGCCTTTCTCGCCGCCCAGCCGGGCCTCGTCTATGCGTTCGCCCTGGAGGGAAGCGTGAAGGAGCTGGGCACCGTGTGGGTGCTGGCGCTGATCACCGCCCTTGGAGCCGAATGGGTGCGGCATGGCGGTCGCGTGCGCAGCGTGCTGCCGTTGGCCGTGGCTGCCGCGGCGGGTGTTGGGTTGCTCAACGTGTCGGTGCTGCCCTGGATCGGGCCACTGCTCCTCTTCATCCTCGCCGCGAGGCTGTGGAGACGGCCGGCCGGCGGCTGGAGGGGCGTCGGGGTCGGGGCCGCGGCGTTCGTCGCCGTGACCGCCGCGCTCTCCTACCCATCGCTCGCCATGCTGCGGTCGTTCGTGAAGGTCACGAGCAGCTCGCTCACCGGCGGCGGGCAGTTCGGAAACCTGCTCGGCCCGTTGAACGACTGGCAGATCCTCGGGATCTGGCCGAGCGGCGACTTCAGGCTGCCACCCACGCCCCACCTGTCGCTTACGTATGTGCTGATCGGGGTGGAGATCGCCGCGGTGGTGCTCGCCCTCGGCTGGGTATGGCGGACCGGGCCGAACTGGCCGCTCGCGCTCCTCATCGCATCGGGCATCGCATGCCTGTACCTCACCGCGAGGGGCTCGCCGTGGTCAGACGCCAAGACGCTGATGATCGCCTCCCCGGCGGTGGTGCTCATGGCGATGCTCGGTCCCGCCGCCTTATGGGAGCTCGGTCGCCGGCTCGAAGCCGCGCTGCTGATCGCGGCGATCGGGTTCGGGATCCTCTGGACCAACGCGCTGGCGTACCACGACGCCGATCTCGCACCCCGCGGCCGGCTGGCCGAGCTCGCGACGATCGGCTCCCGCTTCGCCGGGCAGGGGCCGACGCTCTATACGGACTTCGAGGAGTTCTCGAAGCATTTCCTCCGGCGGACCGATCCGAGCGGATCGGGCGAGGCCTGGCAGGACAATCCGCGCGCGGCGTTCGTCAACGGCGCGGCGCCGCCCTTTGGCGTCTCCGCGGACCTCGACCAGCTCGCCCCGAGCTATGTGCAGCATTTCCGCACGCTCGTGTTGCGCCGCTCCGGCTCGGCAAGCCGCCCGCCGTCGAACTACCGCCTGGTCGCGAGCGAGCGCTACTACGAGGTGTGGCAGCGCACCTCCGGCTCCGTGCTCCAGCACGTCGGGCTGGGCACTCAGCCTCAGCCGGCGTCTGATGCTCCATGCCCCACCGTGCGCGATCTCGCGCGACACGCCAGTCGCCTGGCGTTCGTCTCGAGGCCGGTCTTGCCGAGCGTCGCGCCTGCGCAGATGCGCCACCCGGCTCGCTGGCCACTCGACGGGCTCGGATACCTGAGGCCCACGAGTCCGGGCAGCGCAAGGGGCGCGTTGGCGGTGGCGCGAAGCGCGCGCTACGCAGTCTGGGTGGGAGGCTCGTTCAGCCGAGGCGTCACGGTCTTTGTGGACGGGCGCCGGGTCGGCGCCATTCGGCGGGAGCTCGGACCGCCCGGTCAGGAGCTGCCGGCCGGCGAGCTCGATCTCAGCGCCGGTGACCACACCCTCGCGCTGGAGCGTGCGGGAGGCGGGCTCGCCCCCGGTAGCGGCGCCGCCGAGTCCATCGGAGCGGTGGTGCTCGACCCAACCGATGACACCCGCGCGGTGCAAACGCTGCCAGCCGCCGGCTGGCGCAGCCTGTGCGGACAGCACCTCGACTGGATCGAGGCGCTGGCCTGAGCCGTCAGTGAGACGAAGGCGGCTGCGGATCCTCGATGGTCCGCGAGCGGCGCCTCAGCCCGAGGATCGAGAGGAAGAACGAGCCGAAGATCGTCTGGACGCCGAGCACGATCAGCGTGAGCCCGGCCACCGCCAGCTTCTCCTCGCGCAGCTCGCCGAAGCCGCGGTGGATCCAGGCCACGAGTACGGCCACGGCCATGGCGAAGCCCACCACCACGATCAACGTCCCGGCAATCAGGCCGTGCTCCAGCCGCAGTTTCGCGCGCAGCCTGTCGAACAGCGGATCGTGCTCGCCGAGGTAGTAGAAGGCATAGGTGCGCGAAAAGACGCCGAGCTGCGCCACCTGCGCACCGACGATCGCGAACATCGACGCGGCGATCAGCGTGTGCAGCTGCCACTGGCGGCCGAAGATCGGCGCGCCGGTGACCGAGATCGTGCCGGCCGCGAAGCCGAGCAGCACCATCGCCAGCCCCGGTACCAGGAACAGCCACGTGGGGCTGTGCACGAGCAGGAAGCGCAGGTGCCGCCAGCCGTCGGAGAACGACGACAGCTTCGACTCGCCGGTGCGCGGGTGGTACTCGATCGGGATCTCCCGGATGTCTAGCCCTAGCTTGGACGAGCGGATCACCTGCTCGGAGGCGAACTCCATGCCGGTGGTGCGCAGGTCGAGCCGCGGCAGGAGATCGCGCCGGAAGGCGCGCATGCCGCAGTGGGCGTCCGACACGCCGGTGCGGAAGAAGAGGTTGAGCACGCCGGTGAGCACCGGGTTGCCCACGTAGCGGTGCAGCCACGGCATCGCGCCGCGGTGGATCCGGCCGCGCAGGCGCGACCCCATCACGAAGTCGGCGCCTTCCTCGAGCGGCTCCACGAAGCGGGCGATCTCACGGAAGTCGTAGGTCTCGTCGGCGTCGCCCATGACGATGTACTTGCCGCGGGCCGCCGCGAAGCCGGCCAGGTAAGCGCTGCCGTAGCCCTTGCGCGACTCATGGATCACGCGCGCTCCGGCCTCCCGCGCCAGCTCAGGCGTGCCGTCGTCGGAGCCGTTGTCGGCGACCACCACCTCGCCGGGGATGTCGTGCTCGGCCATCGTCTGGAGCGAGCGGCGCACGCACGCCTCGATCGACTCGGCCTCGTTCAGCGCAGGGATGACGACGGAGACGAGAAGCTCGTCTTCAGCGCTCGACTGCTCGACGAGCGCGCCCCAACGTGTACCTACTTCCGCCATGTCCCCGATAACCCCCGCGCGGGCTCTAGGGTAGCGGTTCGCTTCAGTCGCCTCGGATGCGTCCACCCGGTCCATATCGGCACGGGAACCGCAACTTTCCACCCCTTGCGCAGGTTTCTGCGAGTGTGACATCCGGTCCGGCCGTCACCGTCCCGTAGACTCCGTCGCTTCCATGCGAGCGGGGGAGCGCCATGACTTGGCGTGTGGATGAATCGAGTTCGAGCTTGACCCTTCACCAGCCAGAGGCCACCGGGACGGTCCCGGTTACCTCCACCCTTCCTTTTCCGCGCGACATTCCGCGTCGCGACATCCTCGGCATTCCGATCGCCCTGACGAGCTACGACGAGGCGATGGATGCGATGGACGGGATGATCGCCCGGCGCGAGCGCGGCTACCTGTGCGCGGTCGCCGTGCACGCGGTGATGGTCAGCCAGCACGACGCCGAGATGCGCGAGGCGGTGACCGGCTCGACGCTCACGGTGCCGGACGGCATGCCGCTCGTGTGGGCGGCGAACGCGCTCGGCGAGCGGCTGCCCAGCCGCGTGTACGGGCCCGAGCTGATGGATCGCTACTGCAGCCGCTGCGCCGAGAAGGGCCACCGCGTGTGGTTGTACGGCGGCCGGGACCAGGGCTCGCTCATGCAGCTCGCGCTGAACCTGCGGCGCCGCCATCGCGGCATCGAGATCGTGGGCGGCTACTCGCCGCCGTTCCGGGCGCTGACCAGGGACGAGGAGGACGCGATCGCCGCGCAGATCAACGAGGCGGAGCCCGACGTGGTGTGGGTGGGCATCGGCGTGCCGAAGCAGGAGAAGTGGATGGCGCGCATGCGCGACCGGCTCGACGTGCCGGTGATGTGCGCCGTGGGCGCGGCGTTCGACTTCCACGCGGGGCGCGTGTCCCAGGCGCCGCCGTGGATGCAGCAGCGCGGCCTCGAGTGGATCTACCGCATCGCCCAGGAGCCGCGGCGGCTGTTGCCGCGCTACCTCTATTACAACCCCGCCTTCGTGGCGGCGTTTGGGCGGCAGTACCTGCGCGAGCGGGCTCAGCGCCGGCGCTAGCGCCGCTTGCGGTCGTAGATCGCCCGGCGGTAGCTGGCCAGCGTGGCACGCGCGGTGGCCTCCCACGTGAACTCCGCGCAGCGCTCGCGACCCTTCTGAGCCAGGCTCTCCGCAAGCGGGCGGTCCTGGATCAGCCTGCCGATCGCGGCAGCGATCTCGTCCACCCGGGACGGGTCGAAGTAGAGCGCGGCCTCTCCCGCCACCTCCGGGAGCGAGGACGCGTTCGAGCACGCCACCGGTGCACCCCGGGCCATCGCCTCGAGCAGCGGTAGCCCGAAGCCCTCCTCGAACGAGGGCAGCACGAAGCAGGCCGCGGCCCGGTAGAGACCCTCGAGGTCCTCGGCGCTGACCCAACCCGGCGTCTTGAGGCGCTCGGCCGCGCCGAGCTCGCCCGCGAGGCCGCGCAGCTCCTCCTCGTGCGGCGTGGGCGAGCCGGGCAGCACCAACCGCACGTCCCGATTGTCGAGCGACGCCACCGCCCGTACCAGACGAGCGAGGTTCTTGTGCTCCCGCTTCTGGGCCACGCAGAGCACGATCGGCCCGTCCCCTAGGTCGAGCTGCTCGCGCAGCTGCGCCTCGGGCGTGGGCGAGGGGTGCTCGTCCACGCGAATGCCGAGGTGGGTCACGTCGATCTTCGCCGGGTCGAGGTTGATCCGCTCGACCAGGTCGCGCTTCGCCGATTCGGAGATCGCGATCACCCGGTCCGCGGCGCGCGCCGAGGTGGGCGCTACGACCTTCATGCCGATCGTGGCCCGTCGCGACATCGTCTGCGGGAAGCGCATCCAGATCAGGTCGAGGAGCGTTACGACCTTCGTCACTCTCGGGGCGGCCAGCGGAGCGATGTTGGCCAAGCCGTGCACGACGTCGAGCCGGCGCCGCGCCGCGAGGGCCGGAATGGCCGCCCACTGGCTGGCCATCGTGGTCGCGAAGTTCCAGGGTGGTCCGCTCGACACGTGCACGGGCAGACGGACCCATTCCACCTCGCCGGCCCAGGCGGTCTCGAAGATGTCCGGCGGCGCCTCGGCGTTGACGAACGCGGTGATGCGCGTCTGGGGCTCGAGCGCGAGCATCGCCGGGATCAGCTCGCGTGCGTAGGTGCCCGAGCCGCCGGACTCGGCGATCAGGTAGACGAGGTTGAGACCTACGCGCAGCGGGGCGTCCATCGGGCGCGTGAGGCTAGCGCGCGGACCGCGACGCGAGTGAGTGGCGCATGCGACGGAGCTCCACCCACAGCTCGTCCGGGACCGCGCGCAGGAGGACCAGAAGCGCGACGTAGATGCAGGATCCCGCCACGAGTCGCACGGCGGTGGACAGACCGGGGATGAGCAGCGGCGTGACAGCTACCCCGGCCGCCACCAGCACCCGCATCAGCGTGCCGAGGGCCGGCCGCAGTTGCGCCTTCGAGCGTGCGACCAAGAGCCCGCCCGCCAGAGCCAGGCCCAGCTCGGCGCTGGTGGTGGCCACAGCGGCGCCGCGGGCACCGTCGACTGAGCCCAGCCCGATGGTGAGGCCGGAGCTGAGCACCAGCGCCACCACGAACATGGCGAGCACCTCGCGATGCAGGCGCAGGCTGAGGAGCGCGTAGCCGAAGGTGGCGGCGGCGAAAGAGGCCACGAGCGCGACGGCCTGGATGCGGAGCACCGGTACCGCCGGGTGGAATTGCGAGCCGGCGATCACGTCGATGACGAACGGCGCACCAAGGATCAGCGGTACGGCGATCGCGGCGCCGACGATCACGGACACGTCCAGCACGCGGCCCACGCCGTAGCTGAGCCGCCGATGGTCGTCCCGTGCGGCACGGGCGAAGATCGGGAACGCCGCACCCACCAGCAGCTGCGGCACTACGGTGAGCACCTCGATGACCCTGAAGGACGCGCTGAAGTAGCCCGTCTCGCGGGCGCTCGCCACGACCGACATGATCACGATCGCCACCCGGAAGTAGATGACGCCCACCACGGTGGCGGCCGCGAAGGGGACGGTGTCGCGCAGGAGCGCGCGCCACTCGCCCGTGTGGAACGCCGGCACCAGCGGCACGTCACCGCGCACCAGGATCGCCGTGGCCACGACGATCACCATCCCCGCTGGGATAGGGATGGCGAGAAACGGGAGCAGGCTCGCCCCCGCGATCACCAGCGCGAAGATCAGCACCACCGTGACCACCTGCTTCAGCAGGTCGAGCAGCGCCACCCATCCCAGCCGCAGCTCGCCCATCAGCGGCACCGCCAGCACGCTCTGCACGCTTTGGAACACGAAGCCGATCCCGGCCAGCACGGTGCCCACGAGCATCGCGTGCGTATAGCCGGCGATGGCCGCGAAGGCGGTCGCCGCCAGGACGCCCACGAGCGTCAGCGCAATGCGCATTCCGAGCAGGTTGCGCATGAAGCTGTCCCGCGCGGCCCGGTCGCGGATGGCCACCTCGCGCATGCCTATCGCGGTCAGCCCGGCATCCGTGATGCCGCCCGCCACCGTGACGAGTGCCAGCACGGTGACGTAGCGGCCCGTGTCGTCCACGCCGAGGTGGCGGAACAGCGCGGCCGCCGACGCCACCGTGAGCAGCACGCCCAGCCCGTACGAGACGAGCCGCAGGCCGCCACCGCGGATCGCGGTCGGGCCGGCTTCCGGACTGTCGAGCAGATCAGGCGCGGGCTGGAGCGGCTCGCCCGGAGGGGCGGCGTCGCCGGTCACTTCTCGAACGCGAGGACGGCCGCCACGCCGTTCCAGTCGTCGATCTCGAACTGCTCCGGCTGAACCGGACGGAAGTAGCGCCCGGCGAGCAGCGTGAAGAGCGGCCCCCAGGGGATCCTATGGCGCAGCCGCCGCGCCAGCCCGCGCGGGCTGTAGTAGAGGCGGCTCAGCTGAACGCCCGGCTCACCGAGGTAGATCCGCTCTGCCAGACGCAGCCCGCTCGGCGCGATCAGCCTGCGCTGAAGCTCCTCCTCGTCGTACACGCGCTCGAAGAACACCCGCTCTCCCTCGCGGCCATAGACCCCGCCGCGTATGTAGAGGTCGGCGCGCTTCAGCGGATTGAACGGCACGGTGATCACGAGGCGCCCACCGGGGCGAAGGACACGGGCGAGCTCCGCCATCGCGCGATCGTCGCCGTCGGGGATGTGCTCGAGGGTGGAGATCGCGGTTATTCGCTCGAAGCTCTCGCTCTCGAAGGGCAGCTCGCGCGCGTCCGCGCGCTCGAACCTGAGCGAACGATCGGCCGCCTCGGCCCCGACGTCCTCGCGCTCGTCGATCGCGGTCACTTCGAGACCCGCCGCCCGTGCGAGCGCCGCGAACTCACCCCGGCGCCCGGCGCCCACGTCGAGCAGGCGCTCTCCGGCACGTGCGCGCAACAGCCGCGCGGCGAGCGGATACTCGACCGCCCGGCTGTAGTCGGGGCCACCGAACAGCCAGTGCACGAACCCATAGCGACGCGACGCCCACAGGTAGCTCAAGGGCGAGACCTCGAAGACGCCGTCCTCGCTCACGCGCGCACCTTAGCGTCCGCGTAAGAGCGCTCAAGGCGGCGCCGCGGCTTCGTCCGCGACTTACGCGCCGAGGGCAGGTTTCGGTCTATCGCCCTCGCAATGCGCACGGTCCGCCTTCCATTGATCGCCGTCGTCGCCATAGGCCTTGCGGCCCTGCTTGTGGGCATCGCGGTGGACGCATCGGGCAGCGCTCGCCGCCTCGCGGGCTCGAACCTGGTGGCCGATGTGGGCCTGGTCGCGCAGTTGCCGCCCGGCGGGAAGCTGTGTCAGCCGGGTCTCGTGCCGGGGGACACGGCGGCGCTGCGCCTACGAGTGGACGGCGGTGCGCGGCCCAGGCCGGCCTTGGCCGCCGCGGTCCTTCAGGGCACGCGAACCGTCGCCTCCGGCGAGCTTCTCGCCGGTGCGCCTGGGATCGTCGACGTGCCGCTCTCACACGTTCGCCATGTGGTCGACCAGGCCACGACCTGCGTGATGAACCGGGGGAACACGGATGTGTCGCTCGCGGGCACGCCCACGCCAAAGCAGGGGCTCGTGCGGATGGAGTACATGCGCCCCGGCAACGAGTCGTGGTGGGCCCTGCTGCCGACGCTCGTGCACCGCTTCGGCCTCGGCAAGTCGCACTGGCTCGGCGGCTGGAGCCTTCTCCTCGTCGGGCTGCTGATGGTGGCGAGCGCGGGCATCGCGGTTCGCACGCTCGTGTGCGAGGGCTCGGCGTGAGAGCCCGCTGGAGCCGCATCCCGCGAGCAGGGAAGGCCTGCGCGCTGGCGGCCCTGCTCACTAGCGTGGCCTGGAGCCTCCTGATTCCGCCGTTCCACGTGCCCGACGAGATCTCGCACCTAGGGTACGTCCAGTACCTCGCCCAGACGGGCAAGCTGCCGAAGGTACGCGCCGTGCCCGAGTACTCGCCGGAGGAGCAGCTGACGCTGGCGGACCTGAGCTTCACGGCGGTGATCGGACAGCCGCGCAACCGGCCGCCGTGGTCGGACGTCCAGAACCAGGCGCTGCGCCAGATCGACGCCCAGCATCCGGACCGCGTGGGCTTTGGCAACGCTACCACCGCCACGGGCAACCCGCCGCTGTACTACGCGCTCGAGTCGGTGCCCTACTGGATCTCGCCATCGCACAACCTGCTCGACCGGCTGGTGCTGATGCGACTGCTCTCGGCGGTGCTTGCCGCTGCAACCGTGCTCGTGGTGTTCGAGTTCCTGCACACGCTCCTTCCAAGCACGCCGTGGGCGTGGCCGGTGGGCGCGCTGGCGGTGGCCTTCCAACCCACGTTCGGGTTCATTTCGGGCGGGGTGAACAACGACAACCTGCTGTTCCTCCTCTCGGCGCTCACCTTCCTGCTCATGGCCCGGGCGTTCCGCGATGGGCTCACGCTCAGGCTGGCGATCGCGCTGGGCGCCGTGGCCGGGATCGCCGTCATCTCGAAGCTGATCTACCTCGGCATCGTCCCCGCCGTGGGGCTCGCGTTGCTCGCGCTCGTGGCTCGCGCAACGTCGGAGCGACGGCTCGAGACGGCGCGCAACGGGGCGATCGCGGCGGGATGCGCGGTCGCGCCGATCGTCGCGTACCTCATCGTCGCGCGCATCGCCTGGCATCGCGGGCTGTTCACACCCGGGCAGATCTCAGGCACCGTGGGCGCGCACGCGAGCGGCACGACCCGCGGCGCCCTGTCCTACGTCTGGCAGCTGTTCCTCCCGCGGCTGCCCGGCATGAACGATCAAATCGCAGGAGTCCCGCTCCACCGCGTCTGGTTCAACGGCTTCATCGGCCGCTTCGGCTGGCTCGACTACGGCTACCCGCAGTGGGTCTACGACGTCGCGTGGCGAGTGGCGATCGCGATCGTCCTGCTGACGCTCGGCGGTCTCGCGCGAAGCTTGCGCGCGCTGCGGACGCGCTGGCTCGAGCTCGCGTGCTACGCGGTGGCGGTGGCAGGCACGGCGGCGCTCGTCGGCCTCGTGGACTACCAGGCGTTCATCTCGCATCAGCCGCTCTACGAGCAGGCCAGGTACCTGCTCCCGCTCTCGGCTCTCTACGGGGCGGCGATCGCGCTCGCGGCGCGCGCCGCGGGGCGCCGCTATGGGCCCGTGCTGGGTGCCGCGCTCGTGATGCTCGCGCTCGCTCACACGGTCTTCGGCCAGCTGATCACGCTCACTCGCTACTACGGATAGGGCAGCAGCCTCCAAGTTCTAACCTTTGCGCGCAATGGGAACCAGCGTCGCCGTGGTCGGACTCGGCCGCATCGGCCTTCCGCTCGCCCTCTCCTTCGCGGACAGCGGGCTCGAGGTGCTGGGTGTGGACAAGGTGCCGTCGGTGCTCGACTCGATCGCCGCGGGCCGGATGCCGTTCGAGGAGACCGGCACTCAGGAGCTGCTAGAGCGGGTGAATGCCGGCGGGCGGCTCAAGCTCACCGATCGCATCCAGGAGGCGGCGGGCTGCGAGCACATCGTGCTCACGCTCGGCACGCCGGCGTTCAGCCACATCGAGATCGATATCTCGGACATCCGCAGCGTCACCGACGACCTGCTGCCGGTTCTGCGCGACGGCCACTCGCTGATCCTGCGCTCCACGGTGGCGCCCGGCACTACCGACTGGCTGGCGGGCTACATCGAGCAGCGGCGCGGCTTCACCGCCGGCGAGGACGTGTTCGTCTCACACGTGCCGGAGCGCATCGCGGCCAACCGCTTCCTCGAGGAGATCTCGTCGCTGCCCTGCATCGTGGGCGGCGTGGGCACGGGCTCGGGCGCGAAGGCCGCGGAGCTATTCGAGGTGTTCGGCACCGAGATCGTGCAGACCACCCCGGTGCAGGCCGAGCTGGCCAAGATCTGGACCAACATCCTGCGCTACACGAACTTCGCCCTGCCCAACCTCCTGATGATGAATTGCGAGCAGTACGGGGCGAACGTGTTCGAGGTCATCGACCTGATCAACCACCACTATCCGCGCGGTGGGATCGGTCAGCCCGGCCTCACCGCCGGCATCTGCCTGCGCAAGGACTTCACGTTCTCAGAGGAGCGCTCGAGCGCTCCGGGCATGCTGCTGGCGGTGTCTCGCGTGCACGAGACCGTGCCGTTGTTCCTGGTCAAGGGACTGAAGCGGCGCCTCGGCGACTCGCTGCGTGACCGGAAGGTTGCCGTGCTCGGGCTCACCTTCAAGCGCGACTCCGACGACGCGCGCGACTCGCTCTCCTACAAGCTCATCCGCCTGCTGGAGCGGGAGCTGGCGCATGTCTCGCGCCACGACCCCTATGTCCCTGCCGAGTCCGAGCCGCTCGAGACGGCGCTGGCCGGAGCGGACGCCGTTGTGATCGCCACCAACCACTCGGCCTACGACCACGTGCTCTCCCAGATTCCGAAGGGCGCGCTGCTGGTGGACCCCTGGAACGTGACCCGGTCCTCCCAGGTCTTCGCGTACGCAGACGAGTTGGTGTCCGCCCCCTGATGCGGGTGCTGGTGACGGGCGCGGGGGGCTTCGTCGGGGGCCATCTCGCAGCGCTGTGCATCGAGCGCGGCACCGAGGTGGTGGGCGTCGGCCGGCGACCGCTCGAGGGCGCGCCGTTCGCCTACGCGCAGGTGGAGCTGCTGGATGCCGCCGCCGTTCGCTCGCTCGTCGCGCGCGTGGCGCCGGAGCGGGTGTTCCACCTTGCCGCGGAGGCGTCCGTGGCGCGCTCCTGGGAGTCGCCCGGGAGCGTGGTGCAGCACAACGTCACTTCGACCTTGAACCTGCTGGAGGCGGTGCGGCTGGAGGCGGCCGAGGCGGCGGTGCTCGTTGCCTGCTCGGGCGAGGAGTACGGGAGGCCATCGCAGCTGCCGGTGGTCGAGGAGCATCAGCTGCGGCCGCAGAACCCTTACGCCGCGAGCAAGGCGATGTCGGATCTGCTCGCCGGCTTCTACGCCGACGCGCACGGTCTGCGTGTGGTGCGCACACGGGCCTTCAACCATGCCGGCCCGGGGCAGTCCGACACCTACGTGATCGCGACCTTCGCCAAGCAGATCGCGGAGGCGGAGGCCGCGGCGCCAGAAGACGGACAGGCGCTGCTGGTCACGGGCAACACGGAGGTGCGGCGCGACTTCAGCGACGTGCGCGACGTGGTGCGCGCCTACTGGCTGCTGCTGCAGGACGCGGCGCCGGACGTGTTCAATGTCTGCAGCGGGCGGGCCACGTCGGTCTCCGACATACTGGACCGCCTCGCCGCCCTCAGCCCGCTCGAGGTTGAGCGCCGAGTCGATCCGTCACGCCTTCGAGAGGGCGAGGTAATGGAGATCAGAGGGTCACACGACAAGCTCACCGAGGCCACCGGCTGGCAGCCGGAGATCGACCTCGATCAGACGCTGCACGACACGCTGGACTGGTGGCGCGAGCGCGTCGGCGCGGGGGTCAGCCGATGAGCGAGACGCCACGGGCGCTGATCACCGGCATCACAGGCCAAGACGGCAGCTACCTCGCCGACCTGCTGCTCGACAAGGGCTACGACGTGCACGGCATGGTGCGCCGCGCGTCCACCGAGACCTTTCAGCGGCTCGAGCACATCCGCGATCGCATCACGCTCCACACCGGCGACCTGCTGGACCAGCGCTCCCTCGGCGACGTGATGCGCGAGGTGGAGCCGGACGAGATCTACAACCTCGCGGCGATGTCCTTCGTGGCCGCATCGTGGACGCAGCCGGTCTTGACGGCCGACTTCACCGGTGTGGGCGTAACGCGCATGCTCGAGGCGATGCGCGAGGTCGCGCCTGAGGCCCGCTTCTACCAGGCGTCGTCCTCGGAGATGTTCGGCAAGGTGCGCGAGGTGCCGCAGAACGAGAACACGCCGTTCTACCCGCGGAGCCCCTACGGGGTGGCGAAGGCGTACGGGCACTTCATTACCGTGAATTACCGTGAGTCGTACAACCTCTTTGCATGCTCGGGAATTCTCTTCAATCACGAAAGTCAGCGCCGCGGGCTGGAGTTCGTCACCCGCAAGGTCACCCACGGGGCTGCCGCGATCAAGCTCGGCCTGAACGACCAGCTGGCCCTCGGCAACCTGGACGCCCAGCGTGACTGGGGCTACGCCAAGGACTACGTCGAGGCGATGTGGCTGATGCTGCAGCAGCCGGAGCCGGACGACTACGTGATCGCCACCGGCGAGGCGCACAGCGTTCGCGAGCTGGTGGACATCTCGTTCGCGCACGTCGGCCTCGATCCGGACGAGTACGTGAAGCTCGATCCGCGCTTCCTGCGGCCCGCCGAGGTGGACCACCTCATCGGCGACTTCGCGAAGGCGCGCGAGAAGCTCGGCTGGGAGCCACGCACCTCGTTCGAGGAGCTGGTGCGGCTGATGGTGGACGCCGACCTCGAGCTCCTCGCGAGCGGCGTGCCTCAGCAGCAGGCGGGCTGATGCCGCAGCGCGTGCTCGTGACCGGCGGTGCCGGCACCATCGGCACGGCCGTGGTGCGCCGGCTGCTGCGCGACGCCGACTGGGAGGTGCGCGTATCCGACCAGCGCACGCCGCCGCAGTGGATGCGCGAGTCCTGCCAGGTGCACACCGGCGACCTGCGCGAGTCCGGCGAGGCCCGTGCCGCCGCGGGGGGCTGCTCGCACGTGATCCACCTCGCCGCGATCGTCGGCGGCATCGCCAACTTCCACAAGCTCCCGCACACGCTGCTCGAGGTGAACACGAGCCTCTACAACGGGGTCTTCCGGGCGGCGCTCGAGGAGCACGTCGAGCGGCTCGTGTACGTGTCCTCGTCGATGGTGTTCGAGCGCGCCACCGAGTTCCCCACCACCGAGGCGCACATCGTCGACACGCCGATCCCGCGCTCCGCCTACGGCTTCTCGAAGCTGGCCGGCGAGGTGTACTGCCGCGCGCTGCACGACGAGCACGAGCTGCCGTACACGATCTGCCGCCCCTTCAACGCATACGGTCCTGGCGAGATGCCGGACGACGAGCCGGGCATCGCCCACGCGGTTCCCGACCTGATCCGCAAGGTGCTGTCCGGCCAGCGCCCGCTGCAGATCTTCGGCTCGGGCGAGCAGACCCGCACGCTCACGCACGTGGACGACATCGCCGACGGGATCGTCACCGCGATGGGGCATCCGGCGGCGACGAACGAGGACTTCAACGTGTCGGCCCGCGAGGAGCTCACCGTGGCCGAGATCGCGCGGATCATCTGGGAGGCGTGCGGCGAGCCGCCTGACGAGTTCCAGCTCGAGCACCTGCCCAGCTTCGAGGTGGACGTGCAGCGGCGCTGGCCATCGGTGGAGAAGGCGCGCGAGCTGCTCGGCTGGGAAGCGCGGATCGGCGTGCACGAGGGGATCGCGCGGACGGTGGAGTGGCTGCGCGAGCAGGACCCGGTCAGGTCCGCCTGAGGGGAAGCCCCACGGACGTGAAGCTCCCGCCCGGCACGGCCACCACGATGTGGGGCTGGCCGTTGCTCGTCACCGAATTGTCCGGCCCGAAGCGAACCGGGTTGCGGCGCGCCTCGGCGGACACCTCGATCTGGAGCGGCTGGAGCAACTCCAGACCCGTCCCGCGGACGAGGTAGCGGCGAATCTCTCCCGGGGTGAGCACGTCGATCACCCGGTTCCCCCACGTGGCAACCGCCGCCCGGCGCCCGCCGGAGAGCGCGCGCACGAGCACGCCGAGGGGCCGAGCGTGCATCGGCGCCCATTTGAGGAACACCTCGGTGGCTATGTAGGCGACGCCGCCCGGGCGAAGGACGCGTCGGATCTCGCGCATGACGGTCTGCAGCTCGCCGAGATCGCCCATGTGCTCCACCGAGGAGCAGGACACCACCGCGTCGAACGACTCGTCCTCAAACGGGAGCGAGCGGGCGTCGGCGTCCACGATCTCCAGCCGCTCCTCGGGATAGGGATACGGCGCGAAGCTCGAGGGATCGTCCATGAACGAGCGATCCGCCTCGCCGCCGGCGAAGTCGCCCTGACCGTAGATGTCGAGCGCCACCACCCGACCAACCCGGCACGCCAGCCAGAAGAGCAGCTCCTCGTGCCCGGCGCCCACGTCCAGCACGGCCGCGTCCTCGCGTAGCACCCCCGCGTCCCTGAAGAAAAGGGCGGCGGAGGCGAACTCCCAGTTCTTGCGGTGCGGCGGCAGCGAGGTCGCGGTGGGCACGATCTCGGCGATCGCAGCCGCCAAATCGGGATCGGCGAAGTCCGGCAGGTCGCACGTCTTCGCGTACTGGCGGGTGAGCACGGGCCTTGGCACGGTGCGGCAGCGTAACGTTCGCGCCGTGGCAGCGATCGATCCGAAGGCGCGCGAGCTGCTCGAGTCAGACGCGCTCGCCCACCTCGTAACGATCAATCCCGACGGAAGCCCGCAGGTCTCGATTGTCTGGGTGGGCCTCGAAGGCGACGAGATCGTGAGCGGCCACCTGCCGCTGCACCGCAAGCTGCGCAACATCCGTCGCGACCCGCGGGTGAGCCTTTCGATCGAGGGGCGCGACACAAACCCGATCGGCCTGCGCGAGTACCTCGTGATCCACGGTCACGCGCGCATCGAGGAGGGTGGAGCACCCGAGCTGCTCCAGCGCCTCGCCCACGTCTATCTCGGCCCCGACGTGAAGTTCCCGCCGATGGACGACCCGCCGCCTGGGTACGTGTGCCGGATTAGTCCGGAGCGGTTTGGCGGGGTCGGGCCGTGGGCGTCTTAGTGCGCAGTTGGTAGGGAGCGGCCGCTTCGGCCCGAAGTGTGTCGGTCTGACCACGCATAGCGTGGTCAGATGAGCACGCTTTGGGACGCCTCAAGCCGCGGCGCGCACCGGCGTGGCAGCGGCGAATGCGTCGGCCGCCTCCAAGTCGAACTCCCCGTAGTCGCTGCCCAACCCCTGGGCCACCAGCCCCGCCGCCGCGCAGCCCAGCACGGCCGCATCGACTCGCGACCGACCCAGCGACAGCCCCCGCAGGAAACCCGCCGAGAACGCGTCGCCGCAGCCCGTGGTGTCCACGACCTCGATCTCGAACGCGGGCACCTGCTCCACACCCAAGGCGTCCACGATCGTCACGCCCTCGCCCCCGCACGTCGCCGCCACGCAGCCTACGCCGCGTTCGATCAGCGTCCGAGCACCGGAGACGAGATCCGAGGTGCCCGTCAGCGCCAGCACCTGCTCGCGGTTCGGCAGCAGGTAGTCGAGGTGCTCGAAGCAGGCTCCGATCCAGTCGAGCAGCCCCTCGCCCGGCGCCAGGATGTCGGCCGAGGTGACGACCCCGGTCGAGCGGGCTCGCGACAGGATCTCCGCCGCCGCCTCGCCGCCCATGAACTCGGGGCCGCCCAGGTGCAGATGGGTGGCCGAAGCCACCGCGTCCCAGTCCACGTCAGCCGGCCCGTAGGTCTGGTTCGCGCCGATCACGTGCAGCGCGGGTCGGTCGCCGTTCGGGCGGATGGGCAGCACGCTGGCGGAGGTGGGCACGTCGTCGCGGCGCACGATCAGCGACACGTCGATGCCGGCGCGCTCCAGCAGGCGCAGCAGCATGTCGCCCACCTCGTCGCGCCCCACGGCCCCTGCGCAGCGAGTCAAAGCCCCGAGCTTCGCCAGTGTCAGCGCCGTGCCGCCGGCGGACCCGGCGGCCGTGATCCGGATCTGCTCCACCAGCACCCCGCCCTGCCCCTCCGGAATCTCCTCCACCGGGCGGACGAGCACGTCGAGCACGTGCACGCCCATCGCGATCGCCTTCAAGCGCCCTCCCCAACTCGGTGTGTCGTGCCGTAGCGCCGTTCGGCGGCGGCGCGGACCACCGCGGCCTGCTGCTCCTCGTCGAGCGCCCGCGGGGTGCCGATCATGCTCGCCCGCCAGTACACGGTGCAGCCCCACTCGAGCAGAAGCGACGCCTCTACGGCGGCGTTCAGGTCGTGCCCGTAGGTGATCGCCCCGTGGTTGGCCATCAGCGCGGCGATGCCGCCCGCCAAAGCGTCTACTACGGTCGAAGCCAGCTCGGGCGTGCCGAACGTGGCGTATGGCGCGATCGGCACGCGACCGCCGAGCAACAGCAGCTGGTAGTGCACGCACGGCAGCTCGCCCTCCAGCACGCAGGACAGCGCGGTGGCCATAGGCGCATGCGTGTGCACCACGGCGCCGGCGTCGTAGCGGCGGTAGACGCCCAGGTGCAGATCGATCTCCGAGGTGGGCTCGAGATCGCCCTCGACGATCTCCCCGTCGAGGTCCACCACCGTCACCTGCTCGGGCTCAATCCGCGACAGCACCGCGCCGGTGGCGCTCACCGCCACGAGGTCGCCCGAGCGCGCGCTCACGTTCCCCGCGGTGCCCATCACGAGTCCCTCCGCGGCGAGTCGCCGGCAGGCCGCGGCCACCTGCTCGCGCTCGCTTTCGAGCCTCATCGGCACGCGCGGCACCCTACCGATGTCACAGCTATCGCCGTTCGAAGGCGAGCCGCACGCCGAGGCCAACCAGCACCGCGCCCGTCATGCCCTCGAACCGCCGCAGCCACGGGCCCTCCACGAACGCGCGCTTGGCTCGCGCGACGAGGTAGGCCAGCACGGAGTACCAGACGAGGTCGAAGGCCACGATGGTCGCGACCATCAGGAGCGCGGCGGGCAGCACGGGCGTGCCGTGCGGAACGAACTGGGGGAACAGCGCGACGAAGAACGCGGCCAGTTTTGGGTTGGCCACGCTCGTCAACAGGCCTTCGCGGAGCGGCCTGCCGCGCGGGCGCTCGGGCTCCGAGCCTCGCCGTCCGCGCAGCGACTGAACGCCCAGCACGACGAGCACGACGGCACCCACGAGCTTCACGGCGGTGAATGCCTCGGCCGATGTGGCCACCACGGCCGCGATGCCGAGCGCGGCGAAGCAGCCCCAAGCGAGCACCCCGATGGAGTTGCCGGCCGTTGTGAGGAACGCGTGACGGCGCCCGCCGAGCGCCGCATTGCGCACGACGAGAGCCGTGGCAGCGCCCGGCGCAAGCGTGAGCAGGGCCGCGACGGGCGCGAAGGTCAGGAGGATTCGCAGCATCGGACTCAGACTAACCTCGCGTACAGGTCGAGCAGGTCGCGGGTGAAGCGCGCGGCGCCGTAGCGCTCGCGGGCGCGGGCGATCAGCGCATCGCCCTCGGTGCGGCGCCGCTCGGGGTCGGCCCAGAGATCGGCGAGCAGGGACGCCGTCGCCGATCTGTCCCCGCGCGGCAGGCAGCGCTCCTCGCCCACCAGCTCGGGCAGCGCGCCTGAGCGCGAGGCGATCACCGGAACGCCTGCGCCCATCGCCTCGAGCGCGGCCAGCCCAAACGACTCGTCGCTGCGCGATGGCATGAGCACCACCGCGGCGTCGCGCCGGAGCTCGGCCAGCCGCTCGGGACCCACACGCCCAAGGAACTCCACCTGGCCCCCGGCCTCGCGCGCGCGGGCTCGTAGCACGGCTTCCTGTGGCCCGGCCCCCACCACCTTCAGCGGGACGCCCGCGGCCGAGGCGGCGTCGATGGCCACGTCCACGCCCTTCTCGGTGGAGAGCCGCCCGGCCACGAGCGCGAAGCGCCCGTTGTGCGCGCGCGAGGCGT
>JBKPDA010000231.1:0-6754 GCA_046727635.1 Actinomycetota bacterium
AGCGCGAGCCAGCCGGCGGTGAGATGAACGAGCTCGCGGAGCACATGGAAGTAGTTGGAGAAGCGGATCGCGTTCTCGTCGACGTCGTAGCCCAGCTTCAGCGGCTCACGGGCTGCCATGCACCATCTCTCCCTCGCCGCCCGGCTCGTCCTCGGCGAGCAAACGGCGCTTGTGCCGGCCCACCACGCTCGGCAGAAGCCCGCCGCCGGCGGAGACGTTGATCACGGCCTGGTCGGAGATGCGGGTGATCATGCCGGCGTAGTGGCCGCCGATCCCGAACGGGTTGATGTTGAAGCGCTTGAGGCGCATCTGCACTCGACCGTCCTCCACCGTTGGAAACATCTCCTCGGGCACGGGAACGTACTCCTGCACCACGAAGTCCGCGTGCTCGGCGTGGGTCTCGATGATCGAGTCCCAGTCCGCCTGGTCGGTCTCGATGCCCAGCGACACGCCGTGCCCGCCGTAGTCGGACACCGGCTTCAGCACCAGCCGCTCGCGGTTGTCTGACGCGAACGAGAGCAGGTCCACCACCCACGAGCCGTAGGTGGTCCGCCCCGGCTGCAGCACTCGCGTCCAGGGAATGGTGGAGCGAATGGCCTCGAGCTCCTCCGGCTCCACCAGGTGGACGAAGCGCGGGTCCTCGAGCAGCGCGAACAGCTTCTTGTTGTTGGCCACGCGCGAGCGGAAGGGGTTCACCAGCGCGATCCGCCCGTCGCGGGCAGCGGCGATCAGGGGGTCCCCGCCGGGGCCGCTCACATCCTCGAGCAGTACGCGCCGGTACACCAGGTGCACCGGCTCGCCGCGGGCGTGGAGCAGCGAGCCGTCGTAGCGCAGCTCGTCGAGGTTCGCGTAAAGGGCGTCGAGCCCGGCCTCGCGCGCCGCATCGCAGACGATCCGGAACTCCGGCACGGACGGAGTGGTGGCCACGTCGACCAGCACGAGGCGCGGCGACTCCGGCAGGTCGGGCTGCTTCGTGCGCACGTGGCGATAGGCGTCCAGCAGCGTGGCGATCAGCTCGGGCAGCATCGGCGAGTAGGCCGTGTCGAACTCCACCTTCACGCGCGGTAGGTCGATCGCCTGGCGCAGCCCCTCGTAGAGCACGTCGGTGTAGCCGATGCCGGCCGGCGAGTCCGCGTTGAACTCCAGGAACCTCACGTCGTACCCCTGCAGGAACGCGTCGAGGCGGCAGATGCGCGCGGCGTTCGGAAAGCCCGGGTCGATCCGGATCAGGTCGTCCTCGAAGTCGCTCAGCGCCAGCTCCTGGCGCAGGCGGGCGTCCTCGCCGTAGGCGTCGCAAAAGCGGGCGAGCACGCGCGACAGGCAGGCGACCGCGCCGCGCACGTGCCGGATCTGTCCCGGCGAGACGAAATGGGGCATCAGCACGAACGGGATCGTGTGGCCGCCGAAGACGACGTCGTGCTCCACCAGCCAGCGGTCGATCTCGGCCTCGATGGCGGCGCAGCCGTCCCCGAGCTTGCTCAGCTCCACCATGTGCTGGAGCTTGAGGTTGTTGACGTGGTCGATCACCGCAGCCCCCCTCGAACCGAGCTTACTGCCGGTCCCGGGCGATGACAGCCGCTGCACGTAGGCTTAGCCACTCTGAGATCCGTCTATCTCCTGAGCGTCTTCATCCCGATCGCGATCGTCCTGAAGCTCACGGACGCTCCCGACACGGCGATCTTCTTCACCGCCGCGATCGGCGTGATTCCCACCGCTGCGCTCATGGGGCGCGCCACGGAGGAGCTGGCGGCTCAGTCGGGCCCGGGCATCGGCGGGCTGCTCAACGTGACCTTCGGCAACGCCCCGGAGCTGATCATCGCGCTGTTCGCGCTCGGCAAGGGGCTGCAGGAGGTGGTGAAGGCGTCGATCGTGGGCTCGATCGTCTCCAACACGCTGCTCGTGCTCGGCGCGTCGATGCTCTTCGGCGGCTGGGGGCGCGAGCGGCAGACGTTCAACCGTACGGCCGCGCACTCGCAGTCGTCGATGCTGCTGCTGGCCCTCGTGGCCGTGGTTATGCCGGCGGTCTACGAGCTCGTGACCGGAGCTGGCCTGCCGAGTGTTGGTGACCTGCGCGTGAACTACGGGCACAAGGTGGAGGCGCTGTCCGCCGCCGCCGCCGGGGTGCTGCTCCTGAGCTACGCGGGCGGTCTCTTCTTCTCCTTGCGGACCCACCGCGACCTGTTCAACCCGCACACGCCCGGCGAGGACCTCGCGCGCGCGTGGCCGGTGCGGCGGTCGGTGGGCGCGCTGGCCCTCGCCGGCGCCGGCGTGGCCCTGATGAGCGAGGTCCTCGTGGGCTCGATCGAGCACGCGGCGAAGAGCGTGGGGTTGTCCCAGTTCTTCATCGGCGCGGTGGTGGTGGCGATAGTCGGCAACGCAGCGGAGCACTGGGTGGCCGTCACCGTCGCGATCAAGAACAAGATGGACCTCGCGGTGAACATCGCAGTTGGCTCTGCCGCTCAGGTTGCGCTGTTCGTTACTCCCGTGCTCGTGTTCGTCTCATTCGTGCTCGGCCCGCATCCGATGGCGCTCGTGTTCAACGGCTACGAGCTCGTGGCGATGCTGTTCGCGGTGCTGATCGCCACCCACATGACCAACGAGGGCGAGTCGAACTGGTTCGGCGGGTTGCAGCTGTTGTTCGTGTACGTGCTGCTGGGCGTCGTCTTCGCGTTCGCCTAGAAGCTCACGGTTTCGCGCTCGCGCCCGTTTTACGCGCATGATCGCTACCGACACAGTCGCAACACTGCCCTGGGAGGAGCTGCACGAGCAGCTCGACGAGCGCGGCTTCGCCACCACGCCGGCTCTGCTCGACGCGGATGAGTGCGAGGAGCTCAGCGCGCTCTGGGAGGAGGGCGAGTTCCGCAGCCGCGTGGAGATGGCTCGCCACCGCTTCGGTCTGGGCGAGTACAAGTACTTCGACAATCCGCTGCCCGAGCGTGTGGCCGCGCTGCGCGAGGCGTTCTATCCGCCGCTGGCCGTGGCCGCCAATCGCTGGGCGGACATGCTGGGGAGCGACGAGCGCTTTCCCGACGAGCTCGATGGCCTCGTGGAGCGCTGCCACGCGCTCGGCCAGACCAAGCCGACGCCGCTGATCCTCCGCTACGAGGAGGGCGGCTACAACGCGCTGCACCAGGACCTGTACGGAGAGCTCGCCTTCCCGTTCCAGGTGGTGACCGTGCTCAGCCACCGCGGCCTCGACTACGAGGGCGGCGAGCTGGTGCTGGTCGAGCAGCGGCCCCGCCGCCAGTCCCGCGCCCACGTGGTGACGCTCGAGCGGGGCGAGTTCCTGATCTTCACCACCCGCGAGCGGCCCGTGGCCGGCAGCCGCGGCTACTACCGGACAAGCATGCGCCACGGCGTGTCCACCGTGACCGCCGGCGAGCGTTTGAGCCTCGGCCTGATCTTCCACGAAGCCAAATGACCCAAGGAGACCCAATGACCACGCTGACAGCCACAGACCAGCTCACCTATTCGACCGTCGACACGCCCTACGGCCCGCTGCTGCTCATTGGCGGCCCCGCCGGGCTTGTGCGCATCGCGTTCGAGGGCGAGGGCTTCGAGGACGTGCTTGCTTCCTACGGCGCGACCGATGCGAACGGCGAGCTCGACGATGCGCGCCGCCAGCTCGAGGAGTACTTCGCCGGCGAGCGCGACCGGTTCGAGCTCGACCTCGACATGCGCGGGATCGACGGCTTCCGCCGTCGCGCGCTCGAGGTGCTCGCCGCCATCCCGTACGGCCAGACGCGCACCTACCGCGACGTGGCCGAGGCCGCTGGCAACCCGGCCGCCGTCCGCGCGGCCGGGGGCGCCTGCGCCACGAACCCGTGGCCGGTGGTGGTGCCCTGCCATCGGGTCTTGCGTACCGACGGCGGCCTCGGTGGCTACCTCGGAGGGCTCGAGATGAAGCGCGGGCTGCTCGAGCTGGAGGCGCGGCGCGCCTAGCGTCGCTTACGGGCGATGCGGCGAGTACGCCAGCCGCAGTGCGGTGGGCCGCGCGCTGATGCCGCGGGCCGCGAGCCCGCGCAGTCCTCGCTGCATCGACCGTACCTGCGAAGCGTGAGAGGAGTGGCGGTCGGTCATGTCCAGGCGGCGGGTGATTGCGGTCTTGTGTTCGCGGGGGTTTCTCATGTGCACGAGTCTCCCGCCCTCCAGGCGGTTGCGGAAGGCACCCTGGGTGTTGGAAACGCCCACCTGGCAGTAACGCTCGCCTAGTCGGCGGGGACTGTGCGCGACTATGAAGCTGCCCTCCGACGTCCGGGCGCTGCTCGATGCGCCCAACTACGTCCATCTCTCCACGCTGCGGGCGAACGGCTCGCCGCGTAACCACGTCGTGTGGGTGGGGCTCGAGGGCGACCACGTGCTCGTCTGCACCTCCGACTTCACATGGAAGGCGAAGGACATGCGCCGCGACTCGCGCGTCGCCCTCTCTGTCGTCGACCTCGCGAACCCGTATCGGATGGCCATGCTCCAGGGCCACGTGATCGAGGAGCGCCCCGACGAGGGCTGCCGCTACATGGACCCGATCAGCATCAAGTACACGGGCGCCCCGTTCCCAAGCCGCGGCATCGACCGCCTTTGCTTCGTGATCGCCATCGAGCGAGCCGCCAGCCAGACGCTCGGGTTCGTGCACAACCCGGACGGGGAAGACGCTTACACGCGCCTGTAGCGCATGTTGACGACGCGCGACCCGAACGTCCGCGTCTCGACCAACTCGAGGTCGATCCGGTCATCCAGCGGCGGAAAGAACGGCGTGCCGCCACCTAGGATCACCGGAATCACGAAGAGCCGGTACTCGTCGATAAGACCGAGCTTGGCGCAGCTCGCGGCCAGCCCGGCGCCGCCCACCCCCAGGTCCTTGCCCGGTTGCGCCTTCAGCTCGGCGACCTCCTCGGCGATGCCGCGCGTGGCCAGCCTGACGTTCCCCTCCACGCTCTCGAGGGTCGTGGAGAAGACGATCTTCGGCAGCGCCTGCCAGATGTGGGCGAACTCGCGCTCGGTCTCGCCGATCGACGGATCCTGGTCGGCCGTCTCCCAGTAGACCATCGTCTCGTAGAGCCGCCGCCCGCACAGGTGCGCGCCGAGCTCGCGCGTCCGCTCGTTGTGGAACCGGTGCAGCTCCTCGTCCGGCGCCGACCAGTCGATCTCGCCGTTCGGCCCGGCGATGAAGCCGTCCAGCGACACAGTCATCGAGTAGATCAGCTTCCGCATCTCGTTCCCGCCCATTGTTCCGTGATTTATGACAGGCATGCCCCCGGCGCACTCGGTTAGCCTGAGCAAGATCGGTCCCCGGCCCCGGGGGACTGCTGAGGAAGGAGGGCCCCATATGACTACGAAGGCCGATTTCACCGAGGAGGAGTGGGCGACCCTCGTGCGCTCGCCGATGGTGGCCGGCATGGCGATCACCATTGCCGACCCGGGCGGTCCAATCGAGGTCGTAAAGGAGACCTCCGCTGTGCTCAAGGTCGTCTCGGGCTCCTCGGGCGAGGGTCGTGACGACCTGGTGGGAGGTGTCGCGCACGATCTGGTCGCGATGGCGAAGGAGCACAAGAACCCCATAGGCGACTTCAAGCCGCGCGGCGCCATGGCCGGCAAGGAGATCGTGGAGGAGATCTCGCACGCAAACGAGATCGTGAGCGCGAAGGCCACGCCCGAGGAGGCGGAGGCCTTCCGCGAGTGGATCATGGAGTGCGCGCAACGCGCCGCCGAGGCCGCGAAGGAAGGCGGCTTCATGGGCTTCCACGCGGAGCGCGTGAGCCAGGGGGAGAAGGACATGCTCGCGCAACTCGGCGCGGCGCTGGGCGTGAGTGACAACTAGGCAGGAGCAACAGCACTCGGGCGGGTTGCTCGAGCGGGCCGCCGAGATCGCCACGTTGACGTCGGCGCTCTCAGACGTGCGGGAGAGCTCGAGCGGCCGGATGGTGCTCGTGGGCGGCGAGGCCGGGGTCGGGAAGACCTGCCTGCTGCGCGAGTTCTGCGAGGAGCAGCGGGAGTCTGCGCGCATCCTTTGGGGCGCCTGCGATCCGATGTTCACGCCCCGCCCCCTCGGCCCGTTCTTCGAGATAGCCGACGAGCTCGGCGGCGACCTCGAGGAGCTCGTGGCGAGCGGGGCCAAGCCGCACGAGGTCACCTCGGCGCTTCTCGCGGAGCTCGGCGGACGGCGCGTGACCGTGGTAGTGCTCGACGACCTGCACTGGGCCGACGAGGCGACGCTCGACGTGATGAGGTTGCTCGCGAGGCGCGTGGAGGGCGTGCCGGCACTCTTGCTCGCCAGCTACAGAGACGACGAGCTCGACCGTGCCCACCCGCTGCGTCTTGTGCTCGGCGAGCTGGCCACGGGTCCGCTGGTGGATCGGATGACGATCGCGCGGCTGTCCCGGGACGCGGTGGCGCAGCTGGCGGAGGCGCGCGCGATCGATCCCGAGGACCTGTACAGCCGGACCGCCGGAAACCCGTTCTTCGTCACCGAGGTGCTCGCCGCCGCATCGGAGGACATTCCCCCAACGGTGAGGGATGCCGTGCTCGCGCGCGCCGCGCGGCTGGCTCCCGAGGCACGGTCGCTCCTGGAAGCCGCGGCGGTGGTGCCGCCTCAGGCCGAGCTGTGGCTGCTGGAAGCCCTCGCCCGGGACAGCTTCGGGCGCGTGGAGGACTGCGTGGCGGCGGGCATGCTCACTGCCGGAGCCGGGGCCGTCGCCTTTCGGCACGAGCTGGCGCGTCTCGCCGTGGAGGACTCGGTCACTCCCAACCGCGCGCTCGA
>JBKPDA010000232.1:0-14944 GCA_046727635.1 Actinomycetota bacterium
CCGAGCGGCGCCACCTGGACGAGCAGCACGCCGAGCGCCACGCAGCTGAGGGCCGACAGCGCAACGGCCGCCCCCTCCCCCGCCAACCCCTTGCGATCGGCCCACGCGAGCGCGAACAGCGGCACCACCAGGAGCGCCAGACCGGGATCGGCGCGGCGCATGAACGCGCCGAGCGCGAGCGCGGCCAGCAGCGGAACGGCCACAAGTGCCAGGTAGGTGAGGCCGTTGGCGCTGTTGCTGGCGGCCCGGATGCCGAAGATCACCACCACGATCGACGCCAGCGGCACGAGCCCCCACAGGCGGCTGCGGAGGCGATCGAGGAGCGGGATGCGCCGCCGGGCCGGCAGCGCCACCGTGGTTGCCTGCGCCGCCACGAGACACACGTCCGAGATCCAGAACGGCAGCGTCACACAGTGAGGGTAGGCGTCACGCCGCGCTCGTCGCGGTGGCGGCCCCCACCGCGTCGCCGTCGTAGCCCACCAGCTGCGGGAACGCGACGACGATCAGCGCGACCCCCGCCACGCAGGCCAGACCCCCGGACACCACCGAGAAGCGCGGCGAGGCAATCGACGCGACGGCCCCCGCCTCCACGTCGCCCAGCCGCGGACCGCTCGCCACCACGAGCATGAACACCGACGACATCCGCCCGCGCATGTGGTCGGGGGTGAGGGTCTGCGAGATCGTGCTGCGGCACACGGCGCTGACGCTGTCGGCCGCGCCGGCCACGGCGAACAACAGCAGCGCGACGAGGAGGGTGGTCGTGAGCCCGGCCATGGCGATCGCGGCTCCCCACACGATCACGGCGCCCACCACGATCCGGCCCAGGTAGCGGGCGTGGCCGAGCCAGCCGGTGGTGAGCGCTGCCACGGTGGCGCCCGCGGCCACCGACGCGTACAGGGCGCCGGTGCCGGCGGCGCCCGCGTGGTACACGCTCAGCGAGAGCACGGGGAACAGCGCCCGTGGCATCCCGAACGTCATCGCGAGCAGGTCGATGGCGAAGCTGCCCACGAGCGCTCGCTCGCCGCGGACGAAGCGCAGTCCCGACGCGATCGAGCGCAGGACCGGCTCGTGCTCCTCCACATGGGCGGGGCGCTGGGGCGAGAGCATCGCCGCGGCCACGACCATCCCGAGACAGCTGACCGCGTCCGTGGTGTAGGCGGCGCCCACGCCCAGCCACGCGATCAAGAGACCGCCGAGCCCGGGGCCCACCACCATCGTCACCTGGTTGATCCCGAACGTGTTCGAGAGCGCGGCCCGCAGCGACTCTGGCGGCACCACGTTCGGGACGATCGCCGAACGGCACACTCGCTCGAACGCGCCCGCGCCCGCGAGCGCGCCCGCGAGCAGGTACAACAGCCAGACCGGTGGATCGCCGGCGAACGCCGCGGTCGCCAGCCCAGCGGCCACTGCCACGAGCGCCACCTGGACCAGCATCAGGAGACTGCGCCGATCCACGCGGTCGGCCCAGGCGCCGCCGAACAGCGACGCCGCCATCAGCGGCCCCAGCTCCACCAGGCCGAGCAGGCCCACCAGCACCGGCTCGTGGGTGACCACGTAGACCTGGTAGGGCAGCGCGACGAGCGCGGCCTGAGTGCCGAGGCCGGTTATGAGCGTCCCGATGGTCAGGAGCCGGTAGTCGCGCGACTCCCGCAGCGGGGTCAGGTCCGGGGTGAGGGATGCGATCAGCCGCCGAGGCATCGATCCTCGATTCTGACCGCCGACGCCGGGCGGCGGCGTCTACGGCGTGTAGGCCACCAGGTAGCCCGCTGACTGCGACGGGCTCGCCCCGCCGGTTCCGGGCTGGCCGGTGGCCGCCGCGAAAACCGCGTGCTCGGCGATGGCCACGCCACTGCTCGTAGCGCCCGCGGTGGGCACCCCGGTGTCGAGCGCCATCGGGTGGCGCGCGATCGTGGCGCCGGTGGCGGCGTCGAGCATGTCGAGGTTGCCGTTCCCGTCCATCGTGTAGACGACGCCCGCCGCGGTGCTCACGGACTGGTAGTGCGCGCCGTCTGCGATCGGGCTGAGCCAGCTCGCGCCGCCACCGTCGCGGTCGAGCGAAAACGCCGACCCGCCCGGCGTGGCCACGCCGTAGATCGCGCGGCCGTCGAATGCGGTCGACGCGGCGTTGCAGGCCGCGCACGAGACGCCCACAAGCGCCGTCCACGCGGCGGCCATCGTGTCGGCGCGGGCCACGTGGTACACGCCGGACTTCTGGAGGTCGCCCACGAGCAGCTGGCCGTGGCTGTCGGTGAAGAGGTTTGCCGCCGCGCCGAAGTCGAGGTCGAGCTGGCCGCAGGCGGGGTCGTCCAGCGGGTACTGAACGCTCGGATCGTCAGAGGCAGCACAGACGGGCGTGCCGCTGAGGGTCTGCAGCGTGCCCGAGTACTGATCGACGTCGCCGGCATAGGCGGCCACGATCTGGCCGAACGTCGAGCGCGAGCGGGAGAGATCGATCTTGAGGATCGCGTCCGTGTGTGGATGCTGCTTCGTCTTGCTGTTCGGATTGCCCGCGCCGAAGTAGAGGTAGCGGCTGCGAGGGTCGTACGCCGGGGTGCTCCACAGGCCTCCGCCCGCGTATCCCTGCGCCTGGTCGGCCAGCGGGATGGTGGGCGTGACCTTGACGATCGAGCCGCTGCCCGCGTCCAGCAGTGCGAAGCCACCCGTGCCGCTCGAGTCGCCCTCAGGCGGCGAGTAGCCGGCCACCACCAGCCCGTTCGCGACGACGGGACTGGCATTCGTGTAGTAGCCCGCGTTGGTCACGAACGGGGCGCTCTGCCAGATCAGCGCTCCGGTGGAGCGGTTGAGCGCGATCGCGTAGGGACCGCTGTCCTGGTTGACGAGCACGATCACCGCGTTCCCGTTCATCACGGGCGCGCCGACGATCGCGCCGCCCAGTCCGGCCGTCGTCACGCTGAGCTGCCGCTGCCAGACGAGCTTGCCGGTGCTCGCGTCGAGCGCGTACACCACGCCACCCGTCGAGCCTGCGTACACGCAGCCGTGATCGACCACCGGCGTGCTCTCGAAGCCCGAGTCGTCGCCCGCCGAGCTCGTGGAGAAGACCCAGGCGGCCTTCAGCCCGGCGGCCGCGCTGGGACCGATCCCGGTCTCGAGCGGCTGGCTGCGGGTGTTCGAGAGATCGTGGCCGTAGACGGGCCACTCGCCGGCCGCGGACGCCGCGCTCGAGCAGGGCGTCGCCGCCGTCGCGGAGCCCCCTCCCGCGAGCATCCCGACACACGTCAGCACTGCCACAGCCCCGCACCACCGCATCCTGCGCACACCCGACCTCCGTGTCTGTTGCCCCTGCCGGCCCCCGGCGGCGAGCGATTATCACAGCGCCGAGGCGCGCGGGCGCAGGTTCTGGCCGAGCGTCAACGCGCCAGGCTCAAAACTAGATCCGACATTCGTCGAGCCCGCGCGTTCTACCTCACCTAACCCTCCTCCAATTACCCAAGACCCATTGGAGGAACAGTGGCTCGCATCACCAAGCAGATGGCGCTTCTCCTGGCCGTGAGCGTCCTCGTGGTCCCGGCGATCGCAACCGCCGCGACAGGCAGTCCCACCGGCGTGGTCACGCACGCCAAGAAACACAAGAAGCACAAGAAGAAGACTCCCGTCGCCAAGCCGAAGGTCGTGGTGAACGGGAAGGACGGCGCTGCCGGCGCGGCGGGTCCCCAGGGTCCGACCGGGCCCTCCGGTCTCAACGGCAAGGACGGCGCAGACGGAAAGGACGGCGTGAATGGCGTCAACGGCAAGGACGGCGCTCCCGGTCTCGATGGTGCTCCTGGTCTGGACGGCGCTCCGGGCAAGGACGGAGCTCCGGGCCAGAACGGCGCGCCTGGCGCGAACGGCGCTCCGGGCCTCTCGGCCTACCAGGAGTGGCTGGCGGAGGGCAACACCGGCACCGTCGGCGACTTCATGTCCTCACTCAAGGGCAACAAGGGCGACCAGGGCCAGAAGGGCGATAACGGTGCACAGGGCCCGAAGGGCGACCAGGGTGGCCAGGGCCCCAAGGGCGACACTGGCGCCCAGGGGCCGAAGGGCGACCCGGGTATCCCGGACGCGGTGCTGACGAAGATCTGCACCAAGCAGCAAGGCAGCAACGGGCGCATGCTCGCCAAGGGCGTCGACTGCAGCGGGCAGAGCGACGCAATCTACGTGTACATCCCGCAGGGCTAGTCGCTCGGGGACACACCAGAGGAGAACGGCGAGGGCCACCTTCGGGTGGCCCTTTGCCTTTCATCGATCACGAATCGTGATAGGTGCCCCCACATCTCCGTCTTTGACTTCTCCCCTGTCGGCCCGGAAGATGCGGGACATGGAACTGCGCCACCTCCGCTGTCTCGTCGCCGTCGCCCATCATGGTTCGTTCACGAAGGCGGGCGAGGAGCTGCACCTCGCTCAGTCCGCCATCTCGCAGCATGTCCGCCGACTCGAGCAGGAGCTCGGCGTGGACGTGTTCCGCCGCACAAGCCGCTCGGTGGACCTCACCCCCGAGGGCCGGCTGGTGCTCGCCTACGCGCAGCGCGTACTGGGCGAGGTCGAGGGCATGCACGCGGAGCTCGAGGAGCTGACCGGTCTCCTCCGCGGCGAGGTGCGCATCGGCGGCATGTACCCGACCGGCGTGTACGACCTGCCGTCCCTGCTCGCCGACTTCCGCGCGCAGCACAGCGAGGTCTCGATCCACATGCTCGAGGGCACGCAGGACGAGCTGCTCGACATGCTCCGCACCGACGACCTCGACTGCGTCTTCACGGCCGTGGACCCCGACCGGATCGGCAACGAGTTCGCCGCGACCCTGCTGTGGGAGGACGAGTACGTGGTGGCCATGCCCCTCGACCATCCGCTGGCCGCGCGCGACCACGTCACGCTCGAGGAGCTTGCGGGCGAGGACCTGATCGCCTACCGCGAGAACTCGGCGCTGCGCCTCCGGCTCGAGAGCAAGATGGCCGAGCAGGATCTCGAGCCGCGCAACGCCTTCGTGTGCACAGAGATGGCGGCCGTGCGGACGCTGGCCAGCAAGGGCCTCGGCGTGACCGTCATACCCCGCAGCGCCGCCGAGCAGGACGGCCCGGCGATCGTCTGGCGGCCGCTCGGCCCCGAGCGGCTCACCTGGCCGGTGGCGCTGATCTGGCGCGCCTCGCGCCGGCAGCCGCCGGCGGCCAAGGCGTTCCTCTCACTCGCCCTCAACCGGGCTGAGGAGCACGTCGCCAGTCCCGACGGCCGAAGCGTCGGCCTGGCGGCTTAGCCGGTCGAGCGCCTGCACCAGGTCGTCCGACGCCGATAGCCACGGCGAGTGGTCGGTGTTGATCTCGACCACCTGCACGCACGGGCTCTCCGTGACCATGCGCCGCTGTAGCGCCGGCGGAATCGCGCGGTCCTGGGTGCAGAGCACATACGCCCGGGGCAGCTCGCGTCCCGCTTGGTCGGCGAAGCTCACCGGCGTCGTGAAGGGCAGCACCGGCTGAGGGCGCATGCGCTCCGACGCCCATGCCACCTCTTCCTCTTCGCAGGAGCCGTAGCACGCGATCCGCGCGCCTTCGCCCTCGAGTTTGGCCACCGGCGGCTCACCTTCCACCACCATGTTGGCCTGCACCTGATCGCCCTCACCCTCGGGGAGGTGAGTGAGATCGAGCAGGCTCTGGCCCTCCTGCGGCAGGAACGCCGCCACGTATACGAGCAGCGCGATCCGGCCCGGACAGCGCCCGGCGGCCTGCGTAATCGCCACGCCGCCCATGCTGTGGCCGACGAGCACCGCCGGCTCGTCGCTCTGTCCGAGCTGCGCACAGATGTGCTCGGCATATGCGTCGAGCGTGACCTGCTCCACTGGCGTCTGGTCGTCGCCGGATCCGGGCAGATCGAGCGTCTCGACGCTGTGACCGGCCGACCGCAGGTCGTCGACTATCGGCTCCCAAACCCAGGCGCCGCTGAACGCGCCGTGGACCAGAACGATTCGCGCCATGCATCTCCTCCTCGAGAGTGGAGGGCGACTCTATCCGCTGTTACCGTCGCGGGCGGAGCGTCCCGGTGCGTTGGGGAGCGCGGGCGGGCGGAGGTTGCTGTTCCCCGGACCGCCATCGTCCTGCGCGACGGCGGCCGCGGCCATGCCATTGCCCTGTTGCGGAGTCGGCGGAGAGTCGGCGGCCGCAGGCGCCAGCCCTTTCCGGGCACCGGTCGGGGAGCCTCCGTTGGGCGGGCGCCCAGAGGCCCCAAGACCGCCGGCGGACGGCGCCCGAGAGGACTGTCCGCCAGGCGTGGTTCGGCGCCCATGCGACGGGTTCGTTGTCGGGGGTCCGTGGGTCGGATTCGTCGACTTGCCCTGACCTGGGGATATCTGATCCGGCCGCCCGTGATGCACCTGCGCCGGGGCATGCGAAGGGACACCGCCCGAGAGAGATGGCGACGGCCGAGGCGTCGCCTCGCCCGACGTCGAACGTCCGAGTCCTGGTGAGGACCCCGCCCCGCCGAGCCCGCCAGTGCCCTTGACGCGTTGGTGCCCGGGCCGCGCGACGACCTGGCGCACTGCACCCACGTGCCGCGCGGGAGAGTGAATGGGCACGGCATTTCGCCCGCTCCCGGTAGGAACCGGCTTGGACAGCGCTGCCGCGCGACGCCCGACGATCTGCGGGGCCACCGTCGCACCGCCTACCAGTGCGGCGGTGACTGCTACGACGACCATGGCCTTCGTCGCTGCCATAACCGCGACTCCTCCACCGAGTCCTGTGGCGGACACGCCGCCGCCGGCAGCGGTTGCCTTAGTACCAGGAAGAAGATGCTGCAGGAGCGTCGCGCCCGCCGCCAGCGGCAACGGAGGCACGATCACAGCGAGGTCCGCCGGACGTTGCCCCACCGCCGACCGGAATTGCTGGCAAGAGCCGCACGAGCGCAGATGAGCACGCAGCCGCCGGGCACGCAGCACGCGACCGTCGCTGTCGGACAGCCTCCGCTGCACGTCAACGCACGCCATCGCACGTCCCGCGTCGAATTCGTGTAGCGCCGTGCGGGCCTCGAAGATCGTCTGCTTGACGGCGCCCGCCGTGCACTCCAGCACCGCCGCGATCTCTTTGTGCCCGAGCCCGTTCAGCTCGCGCAAGACCAGGGCGGCACGCTGGCGATCGGGCAACTCGAGCAGATCCGTGCTCAGATGCGACAGACGCTCGCGGTCCGCGACGTTCTCGATGAGCGACTCCCGGCTGGCGATGCGCTCGCCGTCGAGCTCCCCGGTCGCTCGGCGCTGACGCAACAACGAGATCGCCTCGTTGTGGGCGATGCGAAACAGCCAGGGCCGCAGCTCGAAGTCGCGTTGCTCTTCTCGCAGCGCGGCGAACGCCTTGGCCATCGTGCTCTGTAGGGCGTCGCGCGCGTCCTCGTCGTGGCGCAGGATCGACCGGCAGTAGCGGTACAGCGCCTGGTGATGACGCCGGTACAACACCTCGAACGCGGCAGCATCCCCGCGAGTCGCCTGCGCGCGTAGCGCGACCTCCGGACTGAACCTCAGCACCGGCCGCGGCGTCGCGGCTCTCGCCAGGGCAACGTAGCCCGTACTCCATACGTCGCTCGACACCTAAGTTACGTCCTTGATCTCTAAGGCATCACAACAGCAACCAGACGGCGAGCGTCCCCCACTGGTAACAGCGAAGAAGGCAACTCCCCCCTCACTCGACGGTACCGCAACCCGGCCTCCACCGCGACCTCTTCTTGCGAGGGATTGAGTCTTTCGCCCTCTGCGACGACCCGAGCTTCCGGCCTCTCTCCCAGGTCACGGTGGCCGCCTGGGACGGCGGCCACGCTAGACCGCCTTACTCGCCCGGCTTCTCGCCGGGCTTGCCCGGCTCCTTGATGGCTTCGAAGGCCTGCTTGGCCTTATCGGAGGTACTCCCCTCGCTGCGGCTGATGTCCTTCAGCTCCTGGGCATCCTGCTTGACGCTCTCCGTGCCGCCGCGCTGCTTGAAGAGCTCCTTCGCCCTGTTGGTGAGGCTGCTCAGATCCATGCCCACCTCCTTCTGAATGTGCGAATACGCACGTTAGCGCTTCCGCTCAAAGTGCCCGCCTCCGCCTAGATTTCACCCGTTCCGGGCGGGGCGGCGCCGTGGACAGCGGGCAAGAGTGTGAAGCGTGCCCGAAGGTCTCTCAGCAGCCGAGGTCGGCAAGGAGATCGCCGAGCACAAGAAACACGGCGGAGCCCACGAGGAAGGGGAGCGGCACGATCGCTGGCTCTCGATCGTGGAGGCGTTGCTGCTGTCCGTCGTTGCCGTGCTCGCCGCGTACTCGGGCTACGCGGCGGCCAAGTGGGGCACCGAGTCTTCGGTGACGCTCGCCAAGGCGTCAGCTGAGCGCACGAAGGCGAACCGCGCGGACACCGAGGGCATCGTGACCCGCACCCTCGATTCCGCTTCTTTCAATGCCTGGTTCACCGCCTTCACTGCTGGAAACGCCAACGCGGAGCGGTTGGCGAGGAAGCGGCTCCGTCCCGGTTACCGGCCGGCATTCGACGCCTGGCTCGCCACGGATCCGGCGCACAATCCCAGCGCACCCCCCGGGCCCGCGTACATGCCGCAATACGTCATTCCCCAGGAGGCGGTCGCGAAGGCACACGATGCCCGAGCTGACGCCGCGTTCTCCGAGGGCGCCCACGCCGGCGCGACGGCGGACAAGTACATCCGGGACACGGTGTTCCTGGCGACCGTGCTGTTCCTGGTCGGGATCAGCGGCCACTTCCGCATCCGCCAGGCACGTCTGGGTCTGATTGGCGTGGCAGGCGCGCTGCTGGTGTTCGCGGTGATCCAGCTACTCGGTCTGCCGGGGCCGCCCTCCTAGGCGCCCTGCGTTCGCACCGCGGGGCCTCGCAGCCGGTGTCCGAGCTGTACGCGGGCCATCACCCCGGCACCGAGGAGGAGCCCGGCGGCGACGATGTAACAGGTGATGAGCACGCCTGCGAGGATGAGGAACGCCTTCACGGGCGTATTGCCCGCCACGTAGCGCATGTAGTAGCCCGCCGCGGTCGGCATGATCTGAAGGACCGTTCCGCTGAGCGCGCCGCCCGCCAAGGCGCCACGCCAACTGCCGTCCTCGCCCGCCAGCACTCGAAAAACAGATGCGCAGAGCAGGACGGTGATGGTGAGCCCGAGCAGCGGCACGGCGAGGCGCACCACCGTGGAGTCCACCTCCAAGCGATGCACGAGACCGGTACCGGCGGAGGCCGCTATCAGCATCAGAACGATAAGCACGGTCACCGCGAACGCCACGGCGAGATTGCGGAGCTTGCCCAGCACCGGGCTCGGGCCCTCGCGCGCGAGTAACCGCGTCAGGCAACGCTCGATCACTCCAACAATTCCGGAGCTGGTCCACACCATGCCGAGGATGGCGCCCGCTATGAGCAGAGGCGAGTCTTTCTTCGTTCGTAGTACGAGAGAGACGATCTGCTCGTGCGCGTCTTTCGGAAGAACCCCGCTGACCCGCGCGGCCAGCGCCTGCGCCTCCGCGTAGTCGCCAAGCAGGATCGCGGCGAGCGCCGTGATACCCAACGCGAGCGGTGCGAGCGACGAAAGCACATACCAGGCGAGCGCTGGGATATCGGCACTGACACCGGAGTCCCAGTACAGCCCGACCAGCTCTCGGAACGCGCGGCGCACCGCAGCGGGGCTACCGATTCACTGACGAGCGACCACTGCGCCTGATCGGCGGCGGCCTCGCCGCTGTGGCGAACATCGCCGTCCTTCTCGTCTCGCTGTTAGGCAGGCTGGCGCGGCGCACAGCGTTCAGTCTCGGACCCAGCCGACCGAGCCGGCATCACCCTTTGAGGGTGACTTGCCGCCTGGTTCGCGCGCTACTTGATCTGGTCGTAGACCTTGAACAGCGGCATGTACATCGAGATCACGATGAAGCCCACCATGGCTCCCACGATCACGATCATCAGTGGCTCGAGGATCGAGGTCAGGGCCTTCACGGCCGCCGCCACCTCGTCCTCGTAGAAGTCGGCGATCTTCGAGAGCATCGTGTCGAGGGCGCCGGTCTCCTCGCCGACGGCGATCATCTGGACCACCATCGACGGGAACGCCTCCGGAGCGGTCCGCATCGGCGCCGACACGGTGCCGCCTCCGGTCACCGAGTCCTTCACGGCCGCCATCGCGTTCTCGATCACCCGGTTGCCGGAGGTCTTGCCGGTGATCTCGATCGCCTCGAGCATCGGCACGCCCGCCGCCACGAGAGCGGAGAACGTCCGCGAGAAGCGCGCGAGCGCGACCTTCTGCACGGTGTCGCCGATCTTCCACGGAATCTTCAGCTTGAAGCGATCCCACTGCTCGCGGCCGCGCTTCGACTTCTTCCAGCGCTTGAAGGCGTAGACGATCCCCCAAGTGCCGAGGATGCACAGGTACCACCTGCCCGTGATGAGGTGAGAGATGTTGACGGTGACCTGCGTGATCGCAGGCAGCTTGCCGCCGAAGTCCTTGAAGACCTTCGCGAAGACCGGAACGATGAAGGCGACGAGGGCGATCATCACGAGCCCGGCGAAGCTCGCGATCATGATCGGGTACATCATCGCCGACTTCACCTGGCGCCGAAGCGAGTCGTCCTTCTCGAGCTGGTCGGCCACGCGGTGGAGCGTCTCCTCCAGGATGCCGCCCGTCTCGCCCGCGGCCACCATGGCCACGTAGAGGTCGTTGAAGATGTCGGGGTGGCGCGAGAGCGCCTCCGAGAGCGCGATGCCGGCCTCCACGTCCTTGCGGATCCCGGTGAAGGCTTCCTTGAGCTTGTCGTTCTCGGCCTGGTCCTCGAGCACGTAGAGCGCCCGCAGGAGCGACATGCCCGACGAGATCATCGTCGAGAGCTGACGCGTGGCCACCGTCAGCTCGGTGGCCTTAACGCGCTTGAAGCGCGCGAGCAGGTCGCCCGCGTTCGCCGGCTTCTGCTCCACGATGTCGAGGACGATCAGGCCCTTGGCCCGCAGCTGCGACGCGACGCCTTGCTTGTCCTCCGCCTCGATCTCGCCACGGGTGGCGGTGCCGGTGAGGTCGAGTGCCTTGAACGCGAAGGTCGACATCGCGCTAGGCCACCCGCACCGTGCCCATCAGGCGACGCAGCTCGTCGGGGCTCGAGGAGCGCGCCTCGGCGAGCTCGCGGGAGATCTTCTGGCGGCGCACCAGGTCGGACAGTGCCGCGTCCATCGTCTGCATGCCGTGCTGGCCGCCGGTCTGCAGCACCGAGTAGATCTGGTGGGTCTTGCCCTCGCGGATCAGGTTGCGAACGGCGGGCGTCGGCACGAGGATCTCGGTGGCGCAGCAGCGGCCCTGGCCGTCGGCCGTGGGCAGGAGCTGCTGGGTGACGATGCCTTGGAGCGCCACCGACAGCTGCACGCGCACCTGGTGCTGCTGGGCGGGCGGGAACACGTCGACGATGCGGTCCACCGTCTGTGCCGTGTCCTGCGTGTGCAGGGTGGCGAACACGAGGTGTCCGGTCTCCGCCGCGGTCAGCGCCGTGGCGATCGTGTCGAGGTCGCGCATCTCGCCCACGAGGATCACGTCGGGGTCCTGGCGCAGGGCTGCCTTGAGGCCGAGCGAGAAGGTCTGAGCGTCCGAGCCGAGCTCGCGCTGGTTCACGATGCAGCTCTTGTGCGAGTGGAGGAACTCGATCGGGTCCTCGATGGTCATGATGTGCTCATGACGCTCCTTGTTGATCACGTCGAGCATTGCCGCGAGCGTCGTGGACTTGCCCGAGCCGGTCGGACCCGTGACGAGCACGAACCCGCGCGGCTTCTTGGTGAACTCGCGCAGGACCGGCGGTAGGCCGAGGTCCTCGAGGGCCGGCATCTCGTTCGGGATCAAGCGGAATGCGGCGCCCAGCGACGCGCGCTGGAAGTAGGCGTTCACGCGGAAGCGCGCCTTGCCGGGGATCGAGTAGGCGAAGTCGATCTGCCACTCGTTCTCCAGCTTCTTGCGCTGGTCGTTCGTGAGGATCGAGTAGATGATCTCCCGCGTCATCTGGGAGGTCATCGCGGGGTAGTCGAGCGCCCGCAGGCGGCCCTTCTCACGCACCATAGGCGGGGTGCCCGCGGTGATGTGCAGGTCCGAGGCATTCAGGTTGAGCACTTCGAGCAGGACGTCGGCAAAGTCGAACATCAGACTCCTTATCGGCAGGTGCTTTAGATCACGTGACCCGTGAGACCTCGGCGATAGACGTGATCCCGAGGCGGACCTTCTCCAGACCGTCCTGACGGAGCAGTCGCATGCCCTCCTCCACGGCTGTCGCGCGGATCACGTCGCTCGACGCCCGCTCGATGGTCATCGCGCGGATCGTGTCGCTGAGCGTCATCACTTCGTAGATGCCGGAGCGGCCCTTGTAGCCCGTGTTGCCACAGCGGGCGCAGCCCACCGGCTCATAAGCCTCGATGTCGAAAACGGCCTCGAACCCCGCCGCGCGCAGCGAGTCGACGCTCAGCACCGTGCGCCGCTTGCAGTGCGTGCAGAGCGTGCGCGCGAGGCGCTGGGCCACAACGCAGTCCACCGCGGAGGCAGTGAGGAACGGCTCGATGCCCATCTCGGTGAGGCGCGTGAGCGCCGACGGCGCGTCGTTGGTGTGCAGCGTCGACAGCACGAGGTGGCCCGTGAGAGCGGACTCGATCGCGATCTTCGCCGTCTCGGCGTCGCGGATCTCGCCGACCATGATCACGTCGGGATCGGCGCGCAGCATCGAGCGCAGTCCCTGGGCGAAGCTGAGGCCGGCCCGCAGGTTCACCTGGATCTGGTTGATCCCCGGCAGCTGGTACTCCACCGGGTCCTCGATCGTGATGATGTTCTTCTCGGGCGAGTTGAGCGTGTTGAGCGCCGCGTAGAGCGTGGTGGACTTTCCCGAACCGGTCGGCCCGGTGACGAGTACGGCGCCGTAGGACTGATGGAAGGCGGATTCGAAGCGCTCCCGGGCCTCGTCGCGCATGCCGAGCGTGTCGAGCGTCAGGAGCACCTGCTCCTTGTCGAGGATGCGCATGACGATCCCCTCGCCGTGAACGCTCGGGAGCGTGACCACGCGCACGTCGATCGGATGCCCGTCGATGTTCAGCGACACGCGGCCGTCCTGCGGCAGGCGCCGCTCGGCAATGTCGAGGTTGGCCATGATCTTCACGCGCGAGATCACGCCGGCCACCATGCGGCGAGGGATCGTGGTGCTCTCGCTGAGCACGCCGTCCACGCGGAAGCGCACGCGCATCTCGCGGCCGTCGGGCTCGAAGTGGAGGTCGGAGGCGCCGTCCTGCACCCCCTGGGCGATGATCGTGTTCACGAGCTTGATCACCGGCGCGTCGTCCGCGGACTCGCGGATGTCCGAGACGACCGCCAGGTCCTCGCTCTCGTCCTCCTGCACCGCCTCCGCGATCGCGTCGTCGAGGCGGTTCATGCGCGAGATCAGCCCGGCCACGTCCTCCGCGGAGGCCACCACGGGGCGCAGCTCGTGGCCGGTGAGCAGCTTGAGGTCGTCGAGCGCGAGCACGTTCGACGGGTCGGCCATCGCGACGAGCAGCACGCCCTCGTCGAAGCCGATCGGCACGGCGTTGTAGCGCTTCGCCGCCTGGGCGTTCACGAGGTTGAGTGCGCCGAGGTCGGGCTTGTAGATCGTCAGGTCCACGTGGTCGAGGCCGAAGCGCTCGGCGGTGGCCCTGGCCAGCTGCTCCGAGGTGACCGTGCCCCACTGGAGCAGCACCTGCTCCGGGGTGCGGCCGGTGGACTTGGCCTCGTCCACCGCCGCCTGGACGCGCTCTTGGGGAGCGAAGCCCAGTTCGACGATCACGTCGGAGATGAAGCGCCCGCCTCCCCCGCGGCGCAGCGGCGGCGTGATGCCGTTCGCGCCGATGGGCGGGTCGGCAGGAGCTGCTGCGGCTGCTGCGGCGCCTTCTGGGCCGCTAGGAACTGGTCGGAGGTGTGACGGCGGTTGCCAGTCCGTCATTGAGTCACGTCCGCCACGGCCTGGCGGAGTGACCCTGCGTCAATGTAGCCCTCGAGGAGCTGCGCCTTGCGGGAGCGGTCCACGATGACGATCGACGGTGCCTGTGAGACGTCCAGTCCCTCAACGACACGGCGGTAGTCCGCCAGATTGGAGAGTTTGTCCATGAAGACAGTGACGCCGCTTCCTGCGGACGACTTGAGCTCACGAACGGATGCGGCAGTCAGTGTGTCGTCGGCGCCGTTGGCACCGAAATAGAGGACGATCACGCGGCGCTCGGCGAGGGCCTGCGCCACCTTCAGCGGCAGTCCAAGCGAGGCGCCCGTGTTCGGGGTTGCCGGCTTCGCGGCCGGCTTCGTCGCGGTCTTCGTCTTCACGGGGCTGGTGTGCCTCGCGATCCCCCGGCCGCCGTGTGCGGAAGACTTGGTCGTGGTCGCGGCGTGCTTCGTCGGCGTCGACTTCGTGGCCGTCTTTGGAGCGCTGGTCTGGACCGGCGTGGGAGAGGCGGAGTGGTTTTTCTTGCCGAGGCCGTGCGTGGCGACAAAGGTGGCGAGGATCAGCACGGCTCCGACGATCCCCAGGAGGGCTGTACGAGGGAGAGCCATCAGCCCTCCTATCGGCAGACCCTAGACGGATGTTTAGGCCTGCCCGGTCAGCGGCTGGACGCAGCCGCGGCGCGCATCGCGTCGACCGGTGCCGTCCGTCCGGTCCAGCGTTCGAAGCTGAGCGCGCCTTGGCGCACAAGCACTTCGAGGCCGTCCACGGTGCGGGAGCCGGAGCGCTCCGCCCACTGGAGCAGCGCCGTGGGCCGCTCGGCGTACACGAGGTCCGCCACCACTGGCGGCGGGTCGAGCGAGCCGAGACCCAGCGCGGCCAGCGCCTCGGCGCCCTCGAGCGGCGGCTCGAGGCCCACCGAGGTGGCGTTCACGAGCAGGTCGGACGGTCCGGGCCGCTCCGCGTGGCGAACGCCCAGCTCGGCCGCCAGCGCCGCCGCCCGGTCCGGGGTGCGGTTCCACAC
>JBKPDA010000233.1:0-4795 GCA_046727635.1 Actinomycetota bacterium
GATGAACCGCGGCACGCGCATGGGCTTCTTGGCCCCGAGCTCCGCAGCCAGCGCCGGCAGCCACTCGGCCACCGGGGCCGGGTCATCGTCGACCACGTTGTAGACACCGCGGCTGCCGTGCTCGATCGCCGCGACCGTCGCGTCCGCCGCGTCGGCGATGTGGATGAACGACCACACCCCTCCGCCGTCGCCGACCAGCGGGAATTTGCGCCTGCGGACCAGCTCGACCTGCTCCGCGCCCGGAGCTAGCGATGTGCCCGGCCCATAGAAGCCGCCGTAGCGCAGCACGATCCCCTCGGTCCAGTCGGCGCCCAGGACCGCCTCCTCGAGGTGACGGATCGCGGCCCAGCTTTCGCGCATCTCGCGCGGCGGCGTCGGGTCGAGTGCGTCCTCCTCGCTCTTCACCGGCCCACCAGTTCGTGCGTAAGGGAACGCGCCATTGCTCTGCGCCACGAACCGCCGCACCCCCACCGCCTGCCCGGCGGAGAGCAGGTGGTCGGTGCCCTCGGTGCGCAGGCGGTTGGTCAGCGCGAAATCGCGATTGACGTGACGCAGGTCCAACCTCGCTGGGATCGCGGTCAGCTGATGGACGATCACATCCGGCCTCGCCCTGCCCACCGCCTCCGCGACCCGATCGGGATCAAGCGCGTCCACGACCACCGGCACAGCGCCCAGCTCGTAGAGCATCGCCTGCTTTGAGTCGCTGCGCGTCATCCCGTGGACCTCATGACCCGCAGCGACCAGACGTGGCACCAGCTGCTTTCCAATCACTCCCGTCGCACCTGCCACAAACACTCTCATCACTGGCTCCTTGATTGGGGATTACCCGCATCCCACAAGACAAGACGGCGACGCTGGCTGTGACACCTCGGAGCGCCGCGGCAGGGGAGGGGCGGCGTCAGGCCGGCTTGCTGCGCCAGTGCCCCGGGACGTCCGGGTGCTCGATGAAGACGATCTCGTCGTCGGCGCCGGCCGCAGCCAGTGCGTTCCAGACGCGAAGCAGGGCGTCCTCGCGCGAGTCCGCGTCGACCATGACCTCGAACACGCCGGTCTCGGCATCCGTGGGACCTACGCTGGCGTCCGCACCGAGGGCATCGGCAAGCCGCTCACGCGCCGCCTCGCCAGCCGCTCCCGGCGGATCCATCACCAACCCCACGGCCTGCTCGCTCATGGCGGCACCGTACCGGACGGATCTGGGCCCGGAGTTGACCGCCTCACTGCGCCTCGGGTACGTTCGCCCTCGGACATAGTCGGCAGTCGAATTCCCTGGAGTTTGGAGGGGCCAGTCGGCGATACGCCGGCCGGCACACTGCCGGGCGGCATCAGGCCGGTGACGGCGATCGACTTCCGGGCGCCGATCTCATCTGCCTGCACGGCCGACCCGTTCACGAGCGACGGCTCCAATTGCCCCGGCGGCGCCCCGGACTCGCCGTTCGTGCTCGTCACGCGCGCCCTCAGCCCGCAGGCGCTCTTCGCCGGAGCCGTGGGGCCGTGCGCGATCTTCGTCGGCTGCCTCGGCAACATCCACGTGTCGGCGGGGCAGGCGACCATCACCACGTCGCTCGGGCAGAACGCTCCCGTCGGGATCCTCGTGCAGAAGATCCTGAGCCAGCGCAAGGTGAACGGCGTGTTGGTGCGCAAGCTCAAGCTGATTGGGAGGGTGCCGCTCGGCAACCACAAGAAGGGAGGGGTGAAGATCCACTGGAACCTGCGCGTCAACGGGCGCAAGCTTTCGCCCGGGCGCTACCTGGTCACTTTGCGAGCGTTCAGCAAGCACAAGCTCATCGCCCTGTCGCAACCGGTGGTGATCAGGATTCGCTGAGCGGCTCTGCCTCGTCCCATCCCGGCGGAGGAAATTGCGTCTGGAGCAACCGGACGATCCGGCGCTCACGGAACTCGATCACCTGACCCATCGCTGGAATCTCGAGCGCCAACGCGCTGTCGCGCGCGGTCCCGGCCGCCCTGCTGTGCACGAGCAGCGCGCCATCGGCGCGTAGCCGCAGCTCCTCGATCTGCGGGTGCCAGTCGGGGAAGACCTCGCGCACGTCCCTCATCAGCGCCCGCACGCCGTCGAGACCGTGGTAGGTCGTCTCGCCGAGGGCGGCGCTGGCGAAGCCGACGTGCCATTCGCACTCGGGGTCATAGAGGCGCTCAACGGCTCCGAGGTCCACCCGCTGAACGGCTGCGTACGCCTCGCGACAGAGATCGCCGCGCCAGTCGCCCATCAGCCGGTGAGCCGGGTCGAATCCTCCACGAACAGGTAGTAGCCCGCGAGCGCCCCGCTGTAAAGCAGGAATACGACGTAGATGATGAGGCTCGTGCGTGCGCCACCGTGGGCCACCTTGAAGTGCTCGAGGAACGGCGCCAGCAACACGACGTCGTAGGCCAGGAAGCCCGCCAGCTGCCCGGCGGCATTGCTCCAGTGCGGTACGAGCACGCCGTGCACGAAGTACACGGCGGCGCCGAGGTAGATGAGCCCGAACATCACGGACGACTCCGGGCCAAGGTGCCACGGAAAGATGTCGGCGTGGAACAGGAGCGCCGTGCCGACCCCCACGAGGATCACCGCGAACGTTGCGAAGGAGGCGCGGACGGGAGGTGGCATCGGACGCCCATCCCGCCAGGGTATGCGGCGCGAGTAGACGAACGCGGCCGTCGAGCCGGCGCATGCCAGCCCGAACACCACGGCGTAGGGCCAAAGTGTCGGCTGACCCGGATCGCCGAGCAGCGTCAGGACATAGACGAACATCCCGCCGTACATCACGGCCAGGTCGATGGCGCCGGCCTGAATGGCGGCGGGCTCCCCGCTCACGGCGATCCAGAGCATCGGGATCGCGATCGCCGCGAGGATCGAGCCGATGAAGACGTACGACAGCGGTGCGGCGGGCCATGGCCACAGGGTGGTCGCCCATTCGACCTGGGCGAAGAACCCGCCGGCGAGGATCAGCGACAGCAGGCTGGCGGGGACGAACGCGAGTCGGATGCGGTGAGCGGTCAAGGAGTTGCTGCCTTGGGTCGCGCGCACCGTATCCGCTGTGGCGAGCCGTAGCTAGGAGGCCTTCGCCGCGACGGAGCTGCCGAGCACTTGGCCGCCGGCGTCGAGGGCTTGCACCGCCACGTACTGCGCGCCACCCGGAGCCGGTATCGCCGTCTCGAAACCGCTGCGCGGAGCCACCGCCGCGACGGCCAGCGCGTCGGGCGCCGCCCCTGCGAGGACTCGCCAGCTCGCCACCTCGGTGGCGCCGTTCCAGCTCGCGTAAGCCGTCAGCTGCCCAGCGCGCACCCGAACCGCGACCGCCGGCGCCGTGTCTGGTCGCCCAACCCAGTCGAAGCGATACGCGCGATACGACTCGTCGCCGCGCGGGAAGCGGGCCTCGAACAGCAGGTGGTGGTCCTGGCTGTACTCCGACAGGTACGGCTTCGCCCCCCAGCCCACGAGCACGTTCCCGGCGGGCAGCACCTGCATGTTGCCCTGGCTGCCCGCCAGGAGGTGGCGGCGGTTCGTGTAGCTGCGGACCAGCCGCGCGCGACGGCGACCGAGCGCCAGCGTGATCCCGCGCGACTCGCGGCCGGCGCGCGGCGCGGCCTCGTCGTCGAAGAGGGTGACCGTTCCGTCGGGCTGTACCTGCGCGTCGTGCTGCCAGGCGAAGCGAGCGTGCCGCGACAGCCCGAAGTTGCTGCGCTTCCCACCCAGGCGCCAGAGGATGCGGCCGGTGCGGCCGCTCACCTTGTAGACCGCCCAGGTGTTGCGGTTGCTAAGCAAGAGATTGCCCGAGCGGTCGACCTGAATGGAGTTGACGTGGAAGGCGTCGACCGGCAACCGGCTCTTCGGTGGCGGCTTGACATACGACTCGCGCAGCCCGATGTGGCCGAGGCTGTGCCACTCGAACATCACGAGGCCGGTGGGGATGTCCACGCGCTGGACGATCGAGTCGAGCACCGCGACGCGACGGCCTTGGAAGCGCACGAGCACCGGCACGTAGATGGTGACCCAGCCGGAGTCACGGTCGTCGATCGTGAACTCGTGTAGGTCCGCGTGGTAGCCGTTGCCAGCCCGCACGCGGGCGATCACGTGGTAGCTGCTGTCGGCGATCACGTTCTCGCCGAACCCGAGGCCGAGGAATGACAGGCGTCCCTGCCACCAGGTGAGCACGGGAGCTCCGCGGTAGCGCTGGACCCGGAAGTTGAACGCCTCCCGGCCGCTCGGCGAGGGACTGAGCCAGACGAGCTCGCCCTGGTCGTCGAAGATCATCGGTCCAATCTGGCCACGCACCGGCGGGACATGCCCGGGCGCAAGGATCGTGGACACGAAGAGGTCGCCGGGCGCCCGGCCGGCGCGCCTCTCCGTGATGGTCATCGATGGGGCATAGAGGTCCGGTCGCGAGACAAAGCGCTGAGCCGAGCGCGGCGAGGTCGGTGGCGCCGGGCCCGGTGGCATGCCAAGGTCCGCGTGGCCTCCCACCCGGAAGCGGAACAGACCGTGGCGGTGACGGGAGCCAGAGGCGGTGGTCACGCGCACCGACACCACCTCGCCCTGCGAGAAGCGGTGACCCGGCACGAAGCTCGCCCCGCCACCGCTCGAGTAGGCACGCAAGCGCCCGCGGTGCAGCCCACTGCGCGTGCCACGCGCCCTCACGGCGAGGATGCGGCTGGCCGGCAGACCGAGCAAGCTGATCTGCGTGGTGGGGGATGCGTCGGGCGTGCCCGGCTGCGGCGAGACGGTGAGGCCGGCGACAAGCCGTGCCCGGGCGGCAGAAGCCTGACCGGGGATGAGCGCCGCCACGAAGACGACGCC
>JBKPDA010000234.1:0-11672 GCA_046727635.1 Actinomycetota bacterium
GAACCCGAGCAGCTCGCGCAGCGACCCCCGCTCGAGGAACTCCGGCCGGGCGCCGGCGAGTAGCTGCTCGCGGGCAGAGTGGGCGAGGCCCACCTGCTTCGGGCGCCGCGCCACGTCGGCCGGTAGGTGCATGCGTGCAACGTCGCGCAACAACCCCTTCGGCTCCGGGCCCACGCGCTGCTCGAGCGGCAGGTTCAGCACTAGCGCGACGAGGTCGGGGTCGAGGAACGGCACGCGCGTCTCCACCGACCACTGCATCGCGTTCTTGTCCATGCGGTTGAGCAGGAGCGGCAGCGTGCCGAGCGACAGGCCGCCGAGCAGCGCCGCCTCCAGCTCGCCGCGCGCGCCGGAGTGGTGGGCGAATGCCCGCGCCGCGCCGGCGGCCACCGCCCGCTCGAACTCGCGAGGCGCCCCCGCCGGCTCCAAGCCGCCGGACGACCCGTCGTCCTCCGAACGCCGCAGTCGCCCGAGCACCAAACCCGGCAGCCGCCGCGGCCCGAGCCGCCGCAGCCGGTCGACCGCGTGCCTCATGCGCGCCCGCGGCGGCAGGAACTGCGCGTACAGCTCGCGGTGCATGAACCAATAGCCGCCGAACAGCTCGTCGGCGCCCTCGCCTGTGAGCAGCACCTTCACGCCGTGGGCGCGGGCCAGCGAGGCGATCGCCGCGATCGGCACCGAGCTCTCGTGCGCGAGGGGGTACTCGTAGTGCTCCACCGCGGCCACCAGCGCCTGTCGCCATGAGTCGACGGTCACGTCGATCGTTCGCAGCTCGACGCCCAGGACGGTCGCCACCCGCTCCGCCCAGGGCCCTTCGTCGAGCGCCGGCTCGTCGCTCGCCGAGGCGTTGAACGCGGTGATGTTGGGATGGGCGTCGCGCGCGATCGCGGTGACCAGGCTCGAGTCCAGCCCGCCCGAGCACATCGTCCCGAGCGGCACGTCCGACATCAGCCGGCGGGTCACCGCCGCGCGCAGCGATTCGTCGAGCCGCGCCGTGAGCCGTCCGCGCGACAGGCCACTCAGCTCGCGCGCCAGCTCCGCGTCTACCGCGCCGGCCGGGTCGTACCAGCGGCGCTCGGCGACCGCGAGTGTGTCGAGGTCGACGCTCAGCAGCGTGCCGGGCGGGATCCGCTCCACGCCCTCGAGCGGCGCCAGGCGACCGTTGATCCAGCCGTGCACGGCCGCGTGGCCCAGGAGGTCGGGCCGCCCGCTGCGAGGGATGCCGGCCTCGAGCAGCGCGCGGAGCTCGCTCGCGAACCAGAGCACGCCCCCCTGATCCCGCGCGAGGTACAGCGGCTTCTTGCCGAACCGGTCGCGCACCAGCAGCAGCCGGCGCCGCTCGAGGTCGAGCGCGGCGAACGCGAACAGGCCGTTGCACCGCTCGACCGCCGCCTCGCCCCACTCCGCGAGCGCGTGCAACAGCGTCTCCGTGTCGCTGTGGCCGCGGTAGTCGGCGGGCGGTAGCTGACCGCGCAGCTCGACGTGGTTGAACACCTCGCCGTTGAACGTGATCCACCAGCGGCCGTCGGGGTGGCGCATCGGCTGCGCGCCGGCGGGCGTGGGATCCACGATCGCGAGACGGGTGTGCCCGAGCCCCACCGAGCCGACGATCTCGATCCCGCTCTCGTCGGGGCCGCGGTGGTCCAGAGCGCGGACCATGCGCTCGAGCGTGGCGACGTGCGGTCGACCGCCCGAGGGCATGACGCAGCCGGCGATCCCGCACATTGGCGGCCACTCTATGTGCGCGTGTCAGCGCGCACCGTCGCGCCGGCCGGCTTACGGCACGAGAACGAGCTTGCCCTTCGCCGCCGAGCTCTCCAGCAGTTCGTGCGCGTGGCGCGCTTCGGTGAACGGCAGGCGCTCCGCGACAACCGGGTGGATCTTGCCCTCACGGAGCAGCTCGAGCAGCGCGCGTAAGTCTTCCCGGAACCAATCCTGGTGGGGGATGCGCAGCTTCTGGACCCGGTAGCCGCTCACCCGCCGGCGGGGAGAGAGCGTGCCCCAGAGCCAGGTGATCGCGGTCGCCGGCCACCACTCCAACCACCCTCGCCAGCTCTTGCGCCCCTGCACCATCGTGTTGTAGTTGCCGATCATGACGAGCCGTCCGCCGGGATCTCCCGTGATCTGGTCACCGACCCGCAGCGCGCGGAAGGAGCGCAGCGAGACCTTGCCGCCGATCCCGTCGAGCACGACGTCCACACCTTCGCCGCCGGTCAGCTCCCGCACTCGAGCGAGGAAGTCGTCGTTCCGATAGTCGATGAACACCGCGCCGAGCCGTTCGACGGCGGCGCGGTCGCGAGCGGAAGCGGTCCCGATGAGGCGAAGCCCGGCCAGCGGTCCGAGCTCGAGGGCCGCGGTGCCGACTCTGCCGGCCGCGCCGTGCACGAGCACCGTCTCGCCCGGCTGCGCCCTCGCCGTGCGGTGAAGCATCTGGTACGCGGTCATATAGGGGAAGACGAGGCTCACCACCTCCGCCGGGTCGAGGTCGTCGGGCACCTCGACCGCGTACTTCTCCGGCACGCAGACGCGCTCCGCGTCGGCGCCCCACACCGTCAGCGCGCCAACACGGTCTCCCACTCGCAGCCTCGAGCAGCCCGGGCCGAGCTCCTCCACCACGCCGACGAGCTCGTAGCCGGGCGTGAACGGCGGCTTCGGGCCACCGAGGTACGTCCCGGCGCGTATGAGCGCGTCGGTGAACGACACGCCGGCGGCCAGCACTCTGACGCGGACCTCGCCTTGACCCGGTCGGGGATCCTCCTCCTCGACCACCTTCAAGACTTCGGGCCCACCGAAGTGATCAACGACAACACGTTTCATGGCGTGTGGTGTACGCCAGCCACGCCGTCCGCGCATCCGATCGATCCCGTCGCTTCGATCAGTACAAGACCGCACCACTTGATCCACCGCGTCCTTAGTCAGGAGTGGACGATCCCGCGGGTGATGAGAAAGGCGCCGAGCGCCCCGCATAGGACGATCGCGATCCGGCGGCCGTTGGCGGAGAACCAGGCGTTCATGCGGTGGACGAGCTCGACCGTGCGCTCGGGGGCCAGGATCAGGCCGAGCAGCGGGATCTCGGCGAGCAGGAACATGATGAGGTTGAACGCGACGACGAGGACGATGTCGACGCCAGTCGGATGGTGCGCGGCCGCGATGTCTTTGAGCGCGATCAGATAAGACGCGCCCGGGAGGTTGATCGCCAAGGCGGAGACGAAGACGATCGGGACCGAGCCACGCGCCAAGAGGCGCTGGGACCAAGGCTCCTTCGCGGCGACGTCCGGGTCGATCGGCGTGGTCCGGCGCGCGGCCCGGCGCCGCTCGGCAAGGCGCGCGTCCGCGCGCGTCGCAAGCGCGACGGCGACCACCACCAGCAGGCCGCCGACGGCGAGGTCAGTGATCCAGCTCAGTCCGGACTTGCTGTTGTGAAGGACGCCTGAGCCCTTGAGCGCAAAGATGAGGCCGAGGCCGAGCCCAATGCTGATCGTCAGACCGCCGCAGAGATATGCGGCCAACAGCGGCAGCCGTCGGGGCTGTGAGAGCAAGATGACGACGGCCGCCAACAACGTCGGGTACACCGCGGCGTACAGCGCAAGCAGCAGGACTTCCATCGCCGGCAAACGTATGCCGCCCGTGCACGCCGGGTCTCGTCCATTACAGGTGATGTGGGTGGGCACGCCGCGCTTCTCGCCAGGCGCGGCACTTGACCGCCTGGGTGCTCGGTGGGAGCATCGATCGTTCCCCGTCCTCGCTTGGAAGGAGGACCCCTATGGAACCCGCGCCTCACAGCGCGTCGGCCCTCAGCCGGCGGAGGTTCTTCCAAACCACGGCCCTGGCCGCCACGGGCGTTGGCGGGTCGCTGGCGTGGCCCTCGCGTGGCCTCGCCTGGCCTGGCGACGATCACAAGCAGGCCGTAGTACCGCCCAATCCGATTCCGGGCGGCATTCCGCTCCCGGGAGGTCAGCAGATCCACGTCTGGGCGCCCGGCGACCCCAGCGTGACACTGCCGTTCTCAGGCACCACGTTGATGGGCTTCGATGTGGAGCCCACCACGATCGGCGACTTCCGCGGCTTCTCCGCGGTTGCGTTTCACGCCGGCACCGCGACGGGCAGCGATGGCGCAACCTACAACCTCGAGACGGACATGCGCGCGTTCAAGGGGAAGTACGTCGGCGCGGATGGCAAGCGCCACTTCGGCGCTTTCGCCTTCATATGAGTTGACTTGTTCGAGCCCGGTTCGGGCTCTCAGGTCCACGACTTCAACGCCGGAATCCTCGCCTCGGGCCTGTTCTGGACGCTGCCTGTCGCCGACGACGCGCTGCGCATCAGCAATGGGGGGAGCAAGGCGGTGCTCGACGTTCAAGACATCGGCGTAATCGACAGCTTCCAGTTCGGCAGCGGAATCGGCACGCCCGCCAGCGTGAGTTTCCACATCGAGTGGCACGCGACCGGGCCGGCGACGCAGCGCGGACAGGACGGCGCGGTGCCGGCCAACGACCCCGCGGCATTCCTGGGCCAGTTAGCGGTAGCCGAGTCGACCGCATCGTTCACCGGCTCGGAGTTCGGGTTCAGCTTCAGCTCGGACCCCGGTGTCAGCACCGCGAAGACATTCGCCGAGATGGGACGCGAACGCAACGGCAGCTTCCTCTAGCGGCTCGGGCGTGCCCGCGAGTTGCTCGACGCGATCGCCAACAGGTAAGGGGTCGCTGTCAAATAGTGGCTCCGTTCTGCCGATGTGCGGCCGCGGGCCTCAGTTCATCGTCCTCCTAGATGAAATCGGAGGGCAAGAACAGCCCAGATCGAACGGGAGGAGGCTGCCGTGCCCGTCAAGCGCGCCAACGGCGTGGAATTGTTCTATGAGGTCAGCGGGGCGGGCGAGCCGCTGGTCTTGGTGCACGGGTCTTGGGGTGATCATCACAACTGGGATCCGGTGGTGGCACCGCTCAGCGAGTCGTTCGAGGTAGTGGTCTACGACCGCCGCGGCCATAGCCAGAGCGAGCGTCCGGCGGGGCAGGGGAGCGTTCACGAGGATGCCGATGATCTCGCTGAGCTGATCGAAGCGTTGGAGTCGGGCCCGGCCCACGTCGTCGCTAACTCGTTTGGTTCGATCGTCGCGCTGAATGCGGCGATACGCCGGCCGGAGGTGTTCGCGACGCTGGTCGCGCACGAACCGCCGCTTCTGGGGATGCTGGCCGACACCCAGTTCGAGCCGGTGCTGCAGGAGGTGAACCGGCGCGTCGGCCATGTGATCGAGTTATTGGACGCGGGCGACGACGAGGCAGGGGCGAAGCTGTTCGTCGAGACGGTCGCTCGGCGGCCGGGGGCATGGGAAGAGGAACTGACCGCTGAGCTGCGCGAGGTGTTCATTGGCAACGCTCCGACTTTCCTTGACGAGGCGCGCGACCCGGATGGGCGGCGACTCGATCTCGATCGACTGCGGCTGTTCGACCGGCCTGTGCTCCTGACCAAGGGCACCGCTTCCCCGCCCTTTCTCATTGCGGTCGTCGACATGATCGCGTCGGCGCTGCCGCGCTTTGGAATCGAAACGATCGAGGGCGCAGATCACGCCCCGCACCAGACGACAACCGAGCAGTACGTCGATCTAGTCAGACGGTTCGTCGAGGCCGCTCGCGTTACGTAGCGCCTCGAGGGACAGGACCGATGAGTAGCGCGGGGACGAGCAGTCTGAGTTGGCGATGGACACCGACGAGATCACCTTCTCCGCGCTCTTCGACCGCCACCGCCGCGCGCTGCGGGCGCACTGCTACCGCATGGTCGGGTCGTTCGAGGACTCCGAGGACCTCGTGCAGGAGACATTCGCGCGCGCGTGGCGCGCGCGGAAGGGGTTCCGGCGCGAGGGGCGGTGGTCGTTCCGCGCTTGGCTGTATCGCATCGCGACTAACGCGTGCCTCGACCATCTGGCGCGCCGCTCCACGCGGTTGCTGCCAGCGGACGTCGCGTCGGCGGCTGACCCGGAAGCCGAGCCGCCACCGGTCTTGTCCGACGTGCCGTGGCTCGACCCCTACCCGGACCGCCTGGTCGATCCGCACGAGGCCGCCGTTGCGCGCGAGACGCTGGAGATCGCGTTCGTGGCGGCGATCCAGCACCTGCCGCCGCGCCAGCGGGCAACGCTGATCCTGCGCGACGCGGCCGGATTCTCGGCCCGCGAGACGGCGAGGCTGCTCGGCACGAGCGTGCCGGCCGTGAACAGCGCGCTGCAGCGGGCGCGCGCCCGGTTGCGCGAGCGCCTCCCGCCGCGCCGCGCGGAGTGGGGGCTCCCGCCGGCCGAGCAGCGCGAGCTGGCCCGGCAATACGTGGAGGCGCTGGACCGCCGGGACTTCGCCGCGCTCGCCGAGCTCGTGCGCGCGGACGCGCGGTTCTCGTTTCCGCCGCGTCCGGTCTGGTACGACGGGCTCGACGCGTTCCGGCGGGCCAGCGACAAGCACGCAGCGCCCGGCGAGCATCTGCTCGTGCCCGCCGCCGCGAACATGCAGCCCGCGTTCGCCGTCTACCTGCGGCCGCCGGGCGAATCGCGCTACCGTGCGCTCGCTCTTGCGGTGCTGCGCTTGGAGGAGGGGCGGGTCGTGGAGGTCGTCCACTGGGACCGGCCGGAGCTGTTCGAGGCCTTCGGACTACCGATGAGTTTTCCGCTGTCGCGCCGTTCCAACGAGGACGACGTCAACGCGAAGGAGGTCCGATGAGGGTCGGGACGGAGCAGGAGTGGCAGGCGGCTCGCAAGGAGCTGCTGGCGGCCGAGCGCGAGCTGGAAGAGCACGCGCAAGGAGTCGAGGAGCAGCGGCAGAAGCTGCCGTGGGTCCCCGTCGAGAACGAGTACAGGTTCGCCACCGAGGAGGGCTCGAGGACGCTGCCAGAGCTGTTCGAGGGGCGCTCGCGTCTGCTCGTGTACCACCTGATGTTCGGTGAGGACTGGGAGGTGGCGTGCCCGGGCTGCGCGTCGCTCGCCGACGGGCTGAGCGGCACCGTCGCCCACCTGAATGACCGCGACGTGACACTGATCTGCATGTCGCACGCGCCGCTCGAGAGGCTCGTCGCCTACAACGCACGGCGGGGGTGGACGGTGCCGTGGGTATCCGCTCACGGGAGCGACTTCCTGTTCGACTACGGCTATGCGTTCCGCCGCGAGGAGATGTCCGGCATCGTCCGAGAAGAGTTCGACATGGGGCAGCTGCTCCGCGAGGCGCCGCAGTGGCTGCGCGACTACCGCGAGGAAGTCGGCGCGCCGGACCTCGAGTCGGCTGTCTCCGTGAGCGCGGGGTGGAGCGTGTTCGCGATGCGGGACGGCGCCGTCTACAACACCTACCGCGTGTATCCACATTCGCGCCTCGTCACGCCGCTGTTCTCACGCCTGCTCGAGCTGCTACCGACAACCTGAGCCCAGCGCACGCCCGGCGGGAAGCGGGTCGTCCCGGCGCGTTAGATCGGCGGCGTCGTCGGCGAAGACCCTGCACGCACGGTTATGCTGCTCAGCGCATCCCTCGCCCGAGGACCGGAGGCTGGAGGTGACGGCCGAGAATAGATACGTGTTGTCTACGGTCGACGCGGCGACCGAGTCGGAGCGGCTGGGTCTCGTTGAGCAGCGCTTCGACGCTGGGACGATCCGCCGGCTCGGGGAGCTCGGTGTCACAAAGGGCTGGCGATGCCTCGAGGTTGGCGCCGGCCACGGTTCGATTGCCCGGTGGCTCGCGGAGAGGGTCGGCCCGTCCGGATCGGTCGTCGCCGCCGACATCGACACGCGCTTTCTGACCGGGCTGCCCGACAACGTCGACGTGCGTGAGCTAGATATCCGCGATCAGGACCTCGAGCCGGAATTCGATCTCGCCCACTGTCGCGCTCTGCTGATGCACCTGCCGGACCCGGCTGCCGCGCTGACTCGGATCGTTGCGGCGCTGCGCCCAGGCGGCGTGCTTCTCGCTGAGGAAGGTGACTACGGGTTACTGCACCTCGGCGGTCATCCGAACTCGGCCGCCCAGAACGCCGCGCACCAGCAGATCTTGCACGCCATGCGGGAAGCCCGGATCATGGACGGCTACTTTGGGCGCACGCTCCCCGAAATGCTGCTCGCGAGCGGCATTGAGTTGGAGTTCGCCGAGATCGACGCGGCGACCGGACGGTCCGGTGAGGCCGAGTACGAGTGGATGCGGACGTCATGGCTCGAAGCAACGGCCAAGCTGGTCGCGGCGGGCGTGATCGACGCCGCGACGCGCAGGATCGTGGAGGAGTTCTTCTCGACGAGCGGCACCGTCGTAACCTCCATCAGCCTCGTCGCTGCTGGGGGACGCAAGCCGATCTGACGCACCATGCCCAGGGCCGCGGGCGTTAGCTCACGGCGGTTACTCCGATTTGCTGCGGCGTGCAGCTCCTCAGCCTCCGGCTATCCGCTCGCCGTCGTCGCCCCACTAGCGATGGACCTGCATCAGCCCTGGATCCCGCGCTGACCACAGGACCACGCCGCCGGGGATCGTCGGATGCCCGTCGCGCCGGTGAAGCAGGTCAGTCGGCGGCCAACATCACGCTGCTGGACTTCATCGGCTACGAGGGCGCCCGGATCCTCAGCTACTTCTCCTACGCGTCAGCAGACGAGGCCAGCATCGCCAGCGACCTCGAACGCTCGCCGCCTTGTCGCGCGCGGGCGCTTGCGCCCCACGATCGGCACCGTCCTTGACACCGCCAAGACCGTGCTGACCATCAGCGCCACAAGGTCTCCCCAGGCTGGCCGAGCCCCTTGGAGTGCCGTCGAGCGATGGATTGGTGCGCTACCCCGGATCTCTATTCACTGCTACGTAGACACGACCAGAAAGAGACACGGAAATGCCGACGGTGAATGCAAGGAAGATTGAAGGATCGGTTGCGTTGGTGACGGGCGCCAACAGGGGCATCGGCCGCGCGATCACGGAGGCGCTGCTGGAGCGCGGCGCTGAGAAGGTCTACGCCACGGCGCGTGATCCGAAGACGCTCGAGATGTTGCAGGAGCGCTACGGCTCTCGCGTGGTTCCGTTGCAGTTGGACATCACGAGCGCCGACCAGGTCGCGGAGGTCGCGCGGCAGGCCACGGACGTCGATTTGCTGTTCAACAACGCGGGCGCCTTCGAGCCAACGGAGCTGACCAGCGAGGCGATCGTCGATGTGGCTCGGCGCGAGATGGAAGTCAACTACTTTGGGGCTCTGCGGATGCTGCAGGGCTTCACTGACACGCTGGTGCGGCGCGGCGGCGCCATCGTGAACATCGGCTCGGCGGCTGGACTCACCAACGTGCCGATCCAGCCCACGTACAGCGCCTCGAAGGCAGCGCTGCACTCGCTGACCCAGGCCTCGCGTGCGTTGTTGGCGGCTCGGGGCGTGGCTGTGTTTGGCGTCTACGCGGGGCCCGTCGACACCGACATGGTCAAGGACCTCCCGCCTCAGTTTGAGAAGACCCCGCCCGAGGACGTCGCGAGCGAGATCCTCGACGGCGTCGAGGGGGGCGATGAAGACATCTTCCCGGACCCCTTCGCCGTGGCCTTCGGCGAGCAGTTCCATTCCTCGCCGAAGAGCTCGGAGCGGCAGGCGGCGGCGCTGGTGTCAAGCGCTCAGGCCGCGTGAAGGCACCTGTGCAGGAGGGTGGGTCGTTCCGATTCGTCCGGGCATGAGCTCGCGCCAACCAAGCCGGGTCGTGCATCTCGAGTTGCACACCCACGATCTCTCCGGCGCCAGCGCCTTCTACCGGCAACTGCTGCGCTGGCGCACGGAGCGGATCGACGTCCGCTGGGGCTCGTACCACGCACTCACGCTCGGCGGCGCGCTCGACGGCGGGATCGTCGAGTGCGCCGCGACGCACCCGACGTGGCTTCCCTACGTGGAGGTCGACGAGATCCAGGCGATGACCGAACGGGGACGCGAGCTCGGCGCATCGGTCCTGCTCGAGCCGCGTGAGGGACCCGCAGGGTGGCGCAGCGTCCTGGCCACGAACGAGGGCGGCGAGATCGCGCTGTGGCAGCCCAAGCGTAGTCTCGTAAGGCGGTCCGGATGACCGAGTCACAGCTGCTCAAAGCCGCCACCGCGGGGGACGAGCGAGCCTACGCCGAGCTCATCGAACCGCACCGCCATCCGCTGCACGCCCACTGCTACCGGATGCTCGGCTCGGTCCAGGATGCCGAGGACGCGGTGCAGGAGACGCTATTGCGGGCGTGGCGGAGTCTCTCGTCCTTCCAGGGCCGAAGCTCGCTGCGTTCGTGGCTCTACACGATCGCCACCAACGTCTGCCTGAGGGCGATCGAGCGCAGACCTGGGCGCGTGCTGCCGGTCGACTACGGTCCGCCCGCCGATCCGCACCAGCCGCTGGGCGAGCCGCTCGTTGAATCGACCTGGATCGAGCCGTATCCCGACGAGCGGCTCGGCCTCGACGACGGCCTCGCCGGGCCGGAGGCCCGCTACGAGCAACGCGAGAGCGTCGAGCTCGCGTTCATCGCGGCGCTCCAGCAGCTGCCGCCACGCCAGCGGGCGGTGCTGATCCTCCGTGACGTGCTCGGCTTCTCCGGCGCCGAGGTCGCCGAGACGCTCGAGACGACCCCGGCGTCGGTGTACAGCGCGCTGCAGCGCGCCCACGAAAGCGTCGATCACCGCCTGCCCGAGCTCAGTCAGCAGGCAACGCTGCGATCGCTCGGTGACGAGCGGCTGCGAGAGATCGTCGACCGCTACGTTCAGGCTTGGGAGCGGAACGACGTCGACGCGATCGCGGCGATGCTGACCGACGGCGCGACTCTCGCCATGCCCCCGACCGCATCGTGGTTCCGCGGCCGAAACGCGGTCGCGACCGGCCTCAGAGCCGTTCCGCTCAGCGGCGGCCTGCGGTGGCGCCTGACCCCCACGCGCGCGAACGGCCAGCTCGCGGCCAGGGCGTACCTCTGGGATGACGTGGGCGGCAGCTTCGTGCCGCGCCACCTGGCCGTGCTCACCCTGCGGGGCGCGCTGATCGAGGAGATCGACGCGTTCATCGACCCGTCGGCGCCGCTGCTCGGGCCGGCGGGTGACGGCTATTGGCGCTGACCTTCGAGCCGGCCTCTGCCGATGGATTCCGCCGCCTACGCGGATCTCTATCCAAAAGCAACGCATCAGGACGAAAAGGAGACGAGCGCATGACCGATCACAAAGTGGCGAACCGTCAGGAGTGGCTCACGGCACGCGAGAAGCTGCTCGAGCGCGAGAAGGAGCACACACGGCTCGGCGACGAGCTTGCGCGCCAGCGCCGCGAGCTGCCGTGGGTCCGAGTCGACAAGGAGTACCGCTTCGATACCGACGAAGGCACGAAGACGCTCGCCGCGCTCTTCGACGGCCGCTCCCAGCTCCTGATCTACCACTTCATGTTCGGACCGAGCTACGAGGCCGGGTGTCCCACCTGCTCGTCCATGGCCGACGGTCTCAACGGCCTCCTGCCGCACCTTCATGCCCGCGACGTGACCCTGCTGCTCGTTTCGCGGGCGCCGCTGGAGAAGCTCCAGGCGTACAAGCGGCGGATGGGCTGGAGCATTCCCTGGGTCTCGTCGGCGAACACCGACTTCAACTTCGACTTCGGCACGTCCTTCACCGAGCAGCAGGTCCGTGAGCAGCTGGCCCCACTCGAGAGCTCGCTGCCGCCAATCGCACCTCACAACGCAGCCGCGACTGGGACCGACGTCCTCGCATAC
>JBKPDA010000235.1:0-6219 GCA_046727635.1 Actinomycetota bacterium
CCGTTCGAGCGCACCGAGGTGTCGGCGGAGGAGGCCATCGAGCACTTCGAGCGCGAGGGCCAGTCTTACAAGGTGGAGCTGATCCGCGATCTCGGCGAGCCCGTCGTCTCGCTCTACCGAAACGGGCCCTTCACCGACCTCTGCCGCGGCCCCCACGGCCCTAGCACCAAGCGCATCAAGGCGTTCAAGCTGATGTCCACCGCCGGGGCGTACTGGCGCGGTGACTCGAACCGGCCGATGCTCACCCGGATCTACGGCACCGCGTTCTTCTCGAAGGAGGACCTGGACGCCTATCTCGAGCAGCTCGAGCAGGCGCGCGCGCGTGACCACCGCAAGCTGGGCAAGGAGCTGGGCCTGTTCATGCTCTCCGACCTCTCGCCCGGCATGCCGTTCTGGGAGCCGGCGGGCACCCACGTCTGGAACGAGCTCACCGGCCTCTGGCGGCGCGAGAACGTGGCCCGCGGCTACACGGAGGTGCGTACGCCGATCCTCTACGACGTGGACCTCTGGAAGCAGTCGGGCCACTGGGACAAGTTCCGCGACAACATGTACTTCACCGAGGTCGAGGGGCGGCAGATGGGTCTCAAGCCCATGAACTGCCCCGCCCACATCCAGATCTACAAGAACGAGCGGCGCTCCTACCGCGACCTGCCGATTCGCTACGCCGAGCAGGGCCTCGTGCACCGGCACGAGCCCAGCGGCACCTTGCACGGGCTGCTGCGAGTTCGCTCGATCACCCAGGACGACGGCCACATCTTCTGCACTGAGGAGCAGATCGAGGACGAGGTGCTCCGCTGCCTCGACTTCGGCTACCACCTCTACGACATGTTCGGCTTCGAGCCGCGCGTGGAGCTGTCCACCCGGCCGGAGAACCGCCTCGGCACGGACGAGACCTGGGACCACGCAGAGGGCGCGCTCACGCAGGCGATGCGGCGGCGGGGCCTCGACTTCGAGATCGGTGAGGGCGAGGGCACCTTCTACGGCCCGAAGATCGACCTGCACATGACCGACTCGATCGGGCGGTCCTGGCAGCTCGGCACGGTTCAGCTCGACTACCTGATGCCCGAGCGCTTCGAGCTCGAGTACACCGGCGCCGACAACCACGAGCACCGCCCGGTGATGATCCACCGGGCGCTGCTGGGGTCGTTCGAGCGGTTCATCGGGATCCTGATCGAGCACTACGCGGGCGAGTTCCCGCTCTGGCTGGCGCCGCTCCAGGCGCTCGTGCTGACGATCGCCGACCGGCATGCCGACTACGGCCGCGAGGTGGTCGCCAAGCTGCGCGAGGCCGGCATCCGGGCGGAGCTCGACGACCGCACCGAGTCCGTGGGCAAGAAGATCCGCGAGGGCGAGCTGCGCAAGGCGCCCTACATGCTGGTGATCGGCGACAAGGAGGCGGAGGGTGGCGAGGTGTCGGTGCGAAAGCACCGCGAGGGGGACCTAGGCGCCATGAAAGTCGACGAATTCGTCTCCAGCGCCCGCTCTGAGATCGAAGCCCGGAAGTAGCAGATTTCGGTTGCCCGAACCTGTCATCTGGCTATACTCGGCTGCGAATGCAGGGCACCGACACACGCCGCGAACGCTGACGGCCCGCGCCCTCCCCATCTCTCGTCGCGTCTACTTGCCTTTGACGTCTAGCCCGCTCCAGCCGTAGTGCCGATCCCGCGTAGGTTCGATCGGCGCCCGCCTGAGCGGGACCAGACACGAATAAACGAGCGCATCCGTGTACCGGAGGTGCGCCTGATCGGCGAGGACGGCAAGCAGATCGGGGTGATCAAGACCGACCAGGCGCTCAAGTACGCGCAGGAGCGCGACCTCGACCTCGTGGAGGTTGCGCCCGACTCGCGCCCGCCGGTGTGCAGAGTGCTCGACTACTCGAAGTACAAGTACGAGCAGGAGCAGAAGGCGAAGGCCGCGCGGCGCCATCAGAAGCAGATCACCATCCGCGAGATCAAGCTACGGCCGAAGATCGCCACGAAGGACTACGAGACCAAGAAGGGTCACGTGGAGCGCTTCCTGCGCGGCCAGGACAAGGTCAAGATCACGATCATGTTCCGCGGCCGCGAGACCACGCACCCGGAGCGCGGCGAGCAATTGCTGATGCGCCTGGCGCAGGACGTGGGAGAGATCGGCCAGATCGAGCAGCGGCCCAATCTCGACGGTCGGAACATGACTATGGTGCTGGCGCCCGTGAGGGCGAAGGAGTCGGCCGAGGCCGAGCCGCAGGCAAAGCCCGAGGCTGCCGCGAGCGGCAAGGGCAGCCGGCGCAATCGCGCCGCCGCCGAGGCGGCCGCCGCTCGCTCGGACCAGGGGTCCGGGCAGCCGGCGGAGGCCGAGCCGGCGCCGACGGAGGCAGCCGAGCAGGCGCCGGCTGAGGCCGAGCCGGAGCCCGAGCCCGAGTCTGGGCAGCGCGCCTCTGCTTGAATACGTCGTTCTCATGCCCAAGATGAAGACCCACTCGGGCGCGAAGAAGCGCTTCAAGCTCACCGGCAAGGGCAAGGTCCGCGGCCGTCACGCGATGACCAGCCACATCCTCGAGAAGAAGAGCGCGAAGCGTAAGCGCCGCCTCTCGAGGCCCGTGGCGATCTCGCCTCACGACGTCCCGCGCATCAAGGAGCTGCTCCGCAAATGAGCCGCGTCAAGCGCTCCGTTCACGCCCGCAAGAAGCGCCGCGCCACGCTCGAGCGCACCAAGGGCTTCCGCGGCGAGGCCCATTCGAGCTACAAGCGCGCCAAGGAGGCGCTGCTCAAGGCCGACAGCTACGCCTACCGCGACCGCCGCAACAAGAAGCGCGACTTCCGCCGCCTCTGGATCGCGCGCATCAACGCCGCGGCGCGCCGCGAGGGCCTGACCTACAGCCAGTTCATGCACGGCCTCCGCCTGGCGGAGATCGAGCTCGACCGCAAGATCCTGGCGGACATCGCCGTCCGCGACCCCGAGACCTTCCGACGGTTTGCCGAGCGCGCCCGGGAGGCGGCGGCTGCCTGAGCAGCCGACCGACAGGAACCACTCCCAGGGCGCCCCACGAGGCGCCCTTTTTCGTTCCATGATCACTTCCCCCCACAACGAACAGCTCAAGACGATCCGCAAGCTCCACGACAAGAAGCACCGGGAGCGCAGCGGCCTGTTCGTCGCTGAGGGCGAGGATCTGGTGGAGGCCGCCGGATGGGAGCCCGAGCTGCTGCTCGTGGCCGGGGTGGACGTCGAACCCGCGCTGCTCGACGCGGTCAGCTCGCTCGGATCGGGCACGCGGGTGATAGGCGTCTACAAGCAGCGCTGGTCCGAGCCCACAGGCGCTCTGTCCGTTTACCTGCACGCCGTTCGCGACCCGGGCAACGTGGGCGCGGTGATCCGCTCGGCCCACGCGCTCTGCGACGGGCCGGTGATCCTCGGACCCGACTGCGCCGACCCCTACTCACCGAAGGCGGTGCGCGCCAGCATGGGATCGATCTTCGCCCGACCACCCGCTCGCGGCGAGTTCGCGGATCTGCCCGGCGCCACGATCGCCCTCGGGCGCGGCGCCCCGCCGCTGGCCGGCTTGCCGGTGCAGCCGCCGGTGGTGGTCTGCCTCGGAGCGGAGCGAGAGGGGCTGCCCGACGAGGTCCTCGAGCGGGCCGATCTGCGCGCGGGCATCCCGCTCCGCGACGACGGTCCAGACTCGCTCAACGTGGCCATGGCGGCCACCGTGGCCCTCTACGAGCTCGGCAATAGGAAGTGGTCCCTCCCGTGAGTTCTAGGATGGCCGCCCATGGCTGACCTCGACGCCCTGCGCACGGAGGCCGAGTCCGCGATCGCGAGCGCCGGCTCGGCCGGTGAGCTGGAGGAGTTGCGCGTGCGCTACCTCGGCCGCAAGTCGGTGCTGACCACGACGCTGCGGTCGATCGGCGAGCTGCCGCCGGAGCAGCGCGGGCCCGTGGGCAAGTCAGCCAACGAGGTGCGCGTTGCGCTCGAGGAGCTGCTGCGCCGCCGCACCGAGGAGGTGGAGGCCGCGGAGCTCGACAGGAAGCTGTCGGAGGACCGGATCGACGTGACGCTGCCGGGCGATCCGCCGAGCCCGGTCGGCCATCTGCACCTGGTGACCGAGACCCGCCGCCTCATGGAGGACGTGTTCATCGGACTCGGCTTCAACGTGGTGGAGGGCCCGGAGGTGGAGTACGACCACTACAACTTCACCACCCTCAACATCCCGCCCAACCATCCGGCGCGGGCGCTGCAGGACACCTTCTACCTGTCGCCCGACGTGGTGCTGCGCACGCACACCTCGCCGATGCAGACGCGCTCGATGGAGCTGCAGGAGCCGCCGATCTACATCGTGGTGCCGGGTCGGGTGTACCGCCGCGACTCGGACGCCACGCACACGCCGATGTTCCACCAGCTCGAAGGCCTCGCGGTGGACGAGGACATCACCCTCGGCGACCTGCGCGGCATCTTCCTCGAGTTCGCGCGCGCGATGTTCGGGCCGGACCGCGACGTGCGCGTGCGCGCCGGCTACTTCCCGTTCACCGAGCCGAGCGTGGAGATGGACGTGTCCTGCTTCAACTGCGGCGGGAGCGGCTACCTCGCCGATGGCTCGCGCGATCCGCTTTGCAAGGGCTCGGGCTGGATCGAGATCCTGGGCTCGGGGATGGTCGACCCGAACGTCTACGGCTTCGTGGCGGACATGGGCTACGACCCCGAGCGCATCCAGGGCTTCGCGTTCGGCATGGGCATCGACCGCATCGCGATGCTCCGCCACGGCGTGCCCGACCTGCGCCAGATGTTCGAGAACGACCTGCGCTTCCTGGAGCAGTTCGGATGAGGGTCCCTGTTGCATGGCTTCGCTCTTATTGCGATCCGCCGCTGTCCACGGCCGAGCTCGGCGACCGCCTGGCCGGGGTCGGTCTTCAGCCGGAGCGGATAGATCGCATCGGTGTCGGCGAGGTCGACGGCTACGTGGTGGGCAAGGTGCTCTCGGCGGAGCAGCATCCGGATGCGGACCGGCTGACCGTCTGCACGGTGGACGACGGCTCCGGCGAGCCGCGGCAGATCGTCTGCGGGGCGCCCAACGTAGCGGCCGGGCAGACCGTGGCGGTCGCCCGGCCAGGCGCGGTGATGCCCGACGGCACGAAGCTCGGCGAGGCCAAGCTGCGCGGCGTGAAGTCGAGCGGCATGATCCTCGCCGAGGACGAGGTCGGGATCAGCCAGGACCACGCGGAGACGATGGTGCTGGGCGACGGCCTGGCGCCCGGCTCGCCGCTCACCGGCGCGCTCGTGATCGAGGACGAGGTGTTCGACCTCGAGGTGAACCCGAACCGCCCGGACTGCCTGGCGGTGTACGGCGTGGCGCGTGAGGTGCACGCGCTGAGCGGCGCGCCACTCGAGCGCGAGGCGGACGACGTGGGGAGCACGGGTCCCGTCGACCTCGTCAGCGTGGAGATAGACCCCGACATATGCCTCCGATTCACGGCGCGCGTGTTCGAGGACGTGAAGATCGGACCGTCGCCGCTCTGGCTCAAACAGCGCCTGACCGCCGCCGGGCAGCGCCCGATCTCGAACGTCGTCGACATCACCAACTACGTGATGCTCGCGACCGGCCAGCCACTGCACGCCTTCGACCTGGACAGGGTGCGCGGAAGCAAGATCATCGTGCGCCGCGGGGTGGACGGAGAGAAGATCACCACGCTCGACGACGTGGAGCGCACGCTCGACTCCGAGATGGCGGTGGTGTGCGACGCCGACGGACCGTCCGGCATCGGCGGCGTGATGGGCGGTCAGATCTCCGAGGTCTCCGACGACACCACTCGCGTGCTGATGGAGGCGGCAACGTGGGTCGGGCCCAACATCCTCCAGACGTCCAAGAAGCTCGCGCTCCGCAGCGAGGCCAGCACACGCTTCGAGAAGCAGCTGCACCCCGACTTCGCGCTGGCCGGTCAGCGGCTGGCGGCCAGGCTGATGGTGGAGCTGTGCGGGGCGCGGCTCGTGCCCGGCACGAACGACGTCTATCCCAATCCGCTCGAGCAGCGGCGCGTGCGGCTGCGCTACCCGCGCATCGAGAAGCTGCTCGGCGAGCGCATCCCGGAGGACGAGGTGACCGCGATCCTCGAGCGGCTCGGGTTCGAGCTGGAGGAGGCCGCGGCTGACGAGGGCCCGGTCTGGGACCTGGTGGTGCCCTACTGGCGTGACGGCGACGTGCAGCGCGAGGCCGACGCGATCGAGGAGGTGGCGCGGGTCTACGGGCTC
>JBKPDA010000236.1:0-7423 GCA_046727635.1 Actinomycetota bacterium
GAGCTCGTATTCGGCCTGCGCGGCGTGAACCAGGTGATCGACTTCGCTCAGAGCGTCGCACAGACGATCAGCCCGGGCAGCTTCGCGGACTTTGTGCGGGCGAAGGCTCAGATCGGCGCCCAGCTCGGCATCGACGTGGACAAGGACGTGATCGAGCAGTTCTCCGGCAACACCTCGATCGCGGTGAGCCTGAACGGCGGCTACGCGATCCGGGCCGAGCTGAAGGATCCGGCCGCCTTCTCGAAGACCCTCGCGAAGCTGGCGCGCGTTGCGCCGTCGTTCGCGAGCGGGATCGGGCTGAAGGGCGCCCGGCTCACGAAGTCGGGCGGGCTCTACAAGCTGAGCGGTCGCGGCAGCAGCAAGAACGTGTACTTCGGCGTGGTGAACAAGGTCTTCGTGATCTCGACGGATCCCGCTCGCATCGCCCAGCTGGCGGCAGCCACCCCGCGGCCGGTGCCCGGCGCCAAGGGCGCGTTCGTGACGAGCTCCGACGCGGGCGCGATCCTCGCCCAGCTCATCTCGAGCTTCGCCGGCGGCGGGCTGAGCGGGCAGCTGGGCGGCTCACTCGCAAGTGCGCCGCTCGGGAACCTCGACGGCTGGGCCGGCGCCAGCACGTCGGGCCTCAAGGGTCACCTGCAGCTCGGCATCAAGTAGCCAGCACCAACACCGCTACGGCCACCGCGCCGACCAGGACCACCGCGGCGATTGCTCGTCCGGTGGGGTCCGACGCGCGCACGTGCGCCGCTCGCGCCACCTTCATCAGCTTCACGAGCTTCGTGGCCTCGAGCACCGTGAACGCGGGCGCCAGCTCGATCACGAGCACGTCCTTGGCGGCCAGCGCCCACAACGGCCAGGTGAGCACGAGCACCGCGAGGTCGAAGGCGTGGCCGCGCGCCCACGCGGCCGGAATCGGGCTCACGCTCAGCATCACGGCCGCCTGCAGAGCGAATACCAGCCACACGCCCCACATCAAGACCACGCCGATCACCTTCGTCGTGCCGTGGCCGGTCTGCAGCGCGACGGCCACCACCGCGATCGGCGCCGCGATCACGATCGCGGTGTCCAGGCGGCTCTGCCAGCGCTCGGCGGCCTCGGCCGAGCGGCGCCCGCCAGCGGCTACGAGGCCTGCATTCGCGTCATCAGCTCCAGGGCGCCGTTCTTGTTCAGCGGCTCGTTGAGATTGCCGCACTTGGGGGACTGTACGCAGGAGGGGCAGCCCGCCCGGCAGGGGCACTCGGCTATCAGGCGCCGCGCGTCGGCCACCAGCGTCTCGAAGAGCGTGAAGCCGATCCGCGTGATGCCCACGCCGCCCGGATGCCCGTCGTAGATGAAGATCGTGGGGCGTCCGGTCTGCGGGTGGAACGCGGTCGACAGGCCGCCGATGTCCCAGCGGTCGCACATCGCGATCAGCGGCAGCACGGCGATCTGGCCGTGCTCGGCGGCGTGGATCGAGCCCTGGAGGACGTCGAGCGGAAACTCCTCGCGTAGCAGCGGCTCGGGCAGCTCGTACCAGAGCGCCTGCGTTACGAAGTGCTGCTCGGGCAGCTCCACCGGCAGGAGGTCCAGCACCTCGTGGTCGCTCACCCGCTTCTTCTGGAACGCCACGACCTCCTCGGTCACCGACACGATGCCGAACGACAGCTCCACCCCGAGCACCGAGCGCTGATCGCGCACCTGCTCGATGTATGTGTCGGTCTCTTTCTTGGGCTGCGTGTACCAGTCGCCTGAGAAGCCCTTCACGATCGCACGGCGGTTGGCCAGGTCGAGCTCCTCCACCTCGTACGCCTGGCCCAGGTGGAGGTAAACGGCGCCGGGGTGCACGGTCGAGTAGGCGCGAGCCGCTTCAACAGTGCCGATGATCTCGCCCTCACCCGCGTCCACCACGGCATACGAGTCGAGTCCGGCAGAGCGCAACGACACCCGCCCGGCCGGGAACCCCTCGCCCCGAGGCATGAAGCGGCCGTTGCGCTCCCGCAACTCCCCGCGCTGCACGAGGCGCTCGGCATAGGCCTGCCAGCGCGGTCCGAGCGTGTCGGCGTCATCCGCCGACAGCGGCATCTCGTACGCGGCTGCCACGAGGTGCTGGAGGTGGATCACCTCGTTCTCCGCGTCGAGGATCGCCGACTCCACCGGCCGGTCGAGGAACTCCTCGGGGTGGCGGCAGAAGAACTGGTCCAGTGCGTCGTCGCCCGCCACGTATAGCGCCAGGCCAGGGTTTCGCCGCCCGGCGCGGCCCCACATCTGGCGCAAGCTCGCGACCGTGCCGGGGAAGGTCACGCATATCGCTGCGTCGAGGTCGCCCACATCGATCCCCAGCTCCAGCGCATCCGTGGCCACCACCGCCAGCAGATCGCCCTCGGCCAGGCGACGCTCGATCTCGCGCCGCTGGAACGGCGTGTACCCCGCGCGATAGGGCGCGATTCGCTCCGCCAGATCGGCGCGCCCCGCGTCCTCCAGCCGCAGCCGCGCGAACTTCTGGATCAGCTCCACCCCGCGGCGCGACTTCAGAAAGCAGATCGTGCGCACCTCGCGCTCCATCAGCTCCACCAGCAAGGCCGCGGCCTCCGACAGCGCCGAGGCGCGAATGCCCTTGTCCTCGTCCACCAGCGGCGGGTTCCACATCGCGATCTCGCGCGTGGCGCGTGGGGCGCCGTCGCGCGCCACCAGCGTGAAGTCGAGCCCGGTGAGCTCCTCGGCCAGGTCGAGCGGGTTTGCGATCGTCGCGCTCGTGACCATGAAGCGCGGCTCGGTGCCGTATGCGTTGGCGAGCCGCCGCAGCCGACGCAGCACGTTCGCCACGTGCGAGCCGAACACGCCGCGGTACACGTGCGCCTCGTCCACCACCACCCAGGCGAGGTTGGCCAGCACGTCGCCCCAGTTGCGGTGGTGAGGGAGCACCCCCACGTGCAGCATGTCCGGGTTGGTGAGGATCAGGTTCGAGCGACCGCGGATGGCGCGGCGCTCCTCGCGCGGCGTGTCCCCGTCGTAGATCGCGTGACGGAGGAAGCGCGCGCGCAGCTCGGACAGCTTGCGCGCCTGGTCCTGGGCGAGCGCCTTGGTGGGGTACAGGTATAGGGCGCGGGCGCGCGGATCGTGGGCGAGCGTGTGGAGCACCGGCAGGTTGAACGCGAGCGACTTGCCGCTCGCGGTGCCGGTGGTGACGATCGTGTGGCCTGAGCGGGCCGCCTCCAAAGCGGCAGCCTGATGCGAGTACAGCTGCTCGACGCCGGTTCCGCGCAGCGCCTCGAGGAGCGCCGGATGCAGATCCTCGGGCAGCGCAGCGACCTCAGCAGGCTGAGCCGACACGTTGCTCGTGGTCACGAGCTGCTCCCCGCGGGCAGCCTCGAGCAGGTCGCGCCAAGGCATCTTCGAGCTGACAATCGCCATCCCGGACGAGCCTATTAGGCTGGTGCCGGGCACCCGATGTTGCGCTGCGTTTACACAGATCTGGATGGAACGCTTCTGGGAAGCGGCGCTTCTCTATTCCGCGACGCCGACGGCGGCTTCACCCTCCTGCCCGCCCGCGCGCTCGAGGCCTGTCACCGCGCGGGCGTGGAGGTGGTGCTGAAGTCGGGCCGTCGCAAGGCGCAGGTGATGGAGGACGCGCGGCTGATCGGCCAGACCGCCTACATCTTCGAGATGGGATGCGGTCTCGTGATCGACAGCGAGGAGACGATGCTCACCGGCGACCTCCAACCGGTGGACGGCAAGACCGTGCACGACCTGATCGAGGAGTCCGGCGCGCCGCGCCTATTGCTCGAGACCTACCCCGGCAGGCTCGAATACCACTCGCCGTGGCACCTGAACCGCGAGATCTCGCACCTGATGCGCGGGCTCGTGAACGCCTTCGAGGCGGACCAGCTGCTGGAGGAGCACGGGTTCGGGAACCTGCGTCTGGTCGACAACGGCGCGATCGCGCCAAAGGGCAGCCTTCCGGACCTCGAAGGCCCGCCGCACGTGTACCACCTGATCCCGCGCCAGGCGTCCAAGGCCGACGCTGTGGCCCGCCACATGCGCGCCCGCGGCTACGCGCCGGAGGAGTGCATCGCCGTGGGGGACTCGCGTGAGGACGTCGGCGTCGCCGCGGTGGTGGGCCGTTTCTTCCTCGTGGCGAACGCGGTGGAGAAGGACCCGGACGTGACGCGCGGTGCGCCCGCGCCGATCGAGGTCACCGAGGGCCGCAACGGGGAGGGCTTCTACGAGGCCGTGGTGAAGGTGCTCGCCGAGCGCTGACGCTGCGCCTTGCGCTCGCGCAGCGCGGCGTCGGCCGCGCCCAGCAGCTCCTCGCCGCTCATGCCGTCCGCCAGCAAGGCGTGCCCGCTCGTGATCCGCAGCGGCTCACCGTCCGGCCGGGTGCAGGTCTGCGGCACGTGCTCGTCGAGGCGGGCGGCCACCTCGGCTGCCAGCTCATCACCGGTGGCGGGCAGCAGCACGGCGAACTCGTCGCCGCCCCAGCGGAAGCAGCTGTCGGTCTGCCGCAGCTGGTCCCGCAGGGCGGCAGCCGTCTGCCGCAGGCAGTCGTCGCCCGAGAGGTGCCCGTAGCGGTCGTTGATCTGCTTGAAGGAGTCGAGGTCGCACACGAGCAGTGCCAGCTCGGTGCCTTGGCGTTGCGCGCGAGCGAGCTCCATGCTCAACGCCTCCTCGAAGGCGCGCCGGTTGCCCAGGCCGGTGAGCGGGTCCACACGGGCGAGCTCGCTGGCCCTTTCGGCCCCGTCCTGGAGGTCGGCCCGGTGCTGGCGGATCTTCCACATCGTCACGGAGAGCATCACGGACGCGCCAAGCCAGAGCACGAGCTCGGTCACCACGTCGCCCAACTCGGCGGCGTTGCCGAGCTCCGGCACCACGGCCACGACCGCGATCGCCGCCATGAACGGATAGAAACGCCGCGGTGGGTGTGCCGTCGCCGCCTGGCAGATGATGAACGGGTACAGCTCGTGGTATGGCGCCGGCATGCCTCCGGCGAGCCACTGGACCAGGGCGACGTTCAGGGCCGAGAGGTACGTCATGGCGAGCAGGGTGTCGAAGCCGAAGCGGTCGTTGTGCCGCAGGACGTAGTAGATCCAGACGGCATTGAGCGGCGTCGTGGCGCCGATCACCAGCCAGCCAACCTCGGCTCCGTGCGCGGTCGGCGGGTAGAACGGCAGCAAGGCATAGCCGATCGCGATGCCGAGCGGCCAGCCGACCTTCGACACCTTGCGCGCGAGGTCGATGTTCGCCCCGCGGAAGGACCGCTCGCGGGAGAACATCTCCCGTACCCCTCCTAGGTTCATTTGGGCTTGGAATCGGCTCTAACTGGAAGGTCTTGAGCGGACTAGGCGCGTTCGAGCGCGGCCTGAAACGCCTCTTCTGCCTCGCCGCCATGCACCGCGAAGATCACCCGCTCGAGCGATCCGCCCTCGTGGCGCCCCACGACCCCAACCATGATCCGTGCCGCCTCCTCCAGGGGGAACCCGCCCACGCCCGTGCCGAAGGCCACCAATGCGAGGGAGCGGCAGCCCAGCTCCTCCGCCTTCGCGAGCGTGGACTCGGTGGCTCGCTCGATGATCTCGGCCGAAGTGGGCCCGCCCAGTTCCATCGTCGCGGCGTGGATCACGTAACGGGCCGGCAAATCCCCGGCCCCAGTCTCCACAGCCTCGCCGAGGCCGATCGGCGCCTTCTGGTTCGACTCGTCCTGGATCGCCGGACCGCCCGCGCGGCTGATCGCGCCGGCCACACCGCCGCCGTGCATCAACCGGGTGTTCGCCGCGTTCGCGATCGCGTCCACGTCGAGCTTGGTCACGTCGGCTTGGAGGACTTCGACTTCCATCTGGCGTTAGCGCAGCAGCCGGATCGCCTTCGCCGCGCTGCCGGACGCGCCGCTGCCGTTGCTGATCGTCACGCTCACCTTGGCCACCATCGTGCCGCGATGGCGCAGCAGGCGCCGAAGCTTCCTGAAGTTGTGGCGCGAGAGGCGCAGCCGCAAGGTCGTTCGGTTACCGGCCTTGGCGTTGCGGACGGTGATTCCCCGGAACTTCAGCACGTGGTTGTGGCGACGGCTCACCGTGATGCTCGCGCGCGCGACGATCGTGCTCGGTGTGGTGGTAACCACGCGGATCTTCAAGCGCCGGGTGCGCAGGATGTGCTGGCCCTTGCGCGCGCTCAGCGTCAGCGGCAGGCTGGCGGCCGCCGGAGGATCGCCGGCCAGTGGGCAGGGCCCCGGCGTCGGGTTCGCGTCGGGGGCGATGCGGTACACGGGACCGAGCACCGAGACCGCATAGACGCATCCGGCCGCGTCCTCGCCAAAGCTGTCGAGCCCGCTCACCGAGCCGGCCACGGCGGCGTCACCCGATGCGGACGGCTGCCCGAGGGCGATCGACCGCAGGCCGGACTTCGAGAGGTCGCCGTAGATGTAGCGGCCGGTAAGGCCGGCCAGCGACGGGTCGCGGACCACGTAGCCGCCGATGACGCCGGCGCCGCAGAACGGGTGGGTGGAGTTGCAGCTGTGCGGGTACTCCCACACGGGCGCGACCACGCCCGTGGGCATCGGCGAGCATTCGCCGCTCGAGGAGTGCGTGTGGTTGCCCTCGTAGCAGGGCCAGCCGTAGTTGGCGCCGGCGTTCTGGCCCGGGTGCGCGTAGTCGATCTCCTCCCAGCTGCTCTCGCCCACGTCCCCGATCACAAGGTCGCCCGTGCCTCGATCGAACGAGAACCGCCACGGGTTGCGCAGGCCGTACGCCCAGATCTCAGGACACGTGGCGCCGCCGTTCGAGCCGGAGGAGCAGAGCGAGCCACCGAACGGGTTGCCGGCCGGGATCGCATAGGGGGAGCCCTTGCTCGGGTCGATGCGGAGGATCTTGCCGAGCAGGACGCCCAGCTTCTGGGCGTTCTGGTGCGAGTCGTTCCCGCCGCCGCCGTCGCCCGTGCTGATGTACAGGTCGCCGTCGGGGCCGAACTGGAGCTGTCCGCCGTTGTGGTTCGAGTCGCCCGGGTGCGGGATGGTGAGCAACACGCGCTCCGAGGCGGGATCGGCCACGTTCGGGTTGGTCGCCGAGCGGCGGAACTCGCTCACGTGCTCGTCGCAGCCAGGCGAGGACGGGCAGTTCCTGCTCGTGTAATAGACGTAGAACTTGCCGCTGGTGGCGTAGTCGGGCGCGAATGCCATCGACAGCAATCCCTGCTCGGTGCTGCCCGGCGGCTTCACCTTGCTGGTGAGGTCGAGGAACGGCGCGGCCTGCAGCTGGCTGTTCACCATCACCGAGATCTTCCCGGCCTGTTGGGTCACGAAGAGTCGCGAGCCATCTCCCGGCGGCGCGGTGACGTATGTGGGCGCTGAGAAGCTGCCCACCTTCACGAGCTGGGTTGCGTCAGCCGGGGCCGCGAAGATGAGTACCAACAGCGCTCCCAGGCATCCTGCCCGTCGAAGCACCCGCGGCAGGTTACACAG
>JBKPDA010000237.1:0-11361 GCA_046727635.1 Actinomycetota bacterium
GTGCCGATCGCGCCAAGAGCCCAGCTGCTCAGCGACTGGAACGCCGGGTCGGGCGTGCCGTTCGGCTGGATCAGGCTGGTGTCCCAGGTGACGCTGCCCGGAGGGGCGATGAGCGTGTACTGCACGAGCTCGCGGACGGCCGGGTTCTTGGCCGCCATCTGGAATCCCTGCTTGAGGTAAGCGGCGCGGCGCTTCTCACCCAGCGAGCGAGGCCCGCGGGCGAAGTAGCCGTACTCCGTGAGGTAGAGCGGCGGCGCGCCACCCTGCGGCGAACGCAGCTTGTGCGCCCTGGCAAGACCCTTGAGCAGCTTGGTGAGCCGCCCGAGCGTGCCCAGCGTCGCGTCGTTCGGGCCACCGCGCTTCGAGGTCGGCGCCACGTTGAACGCGTAGGGATGGTGGGCGAACCCGTCGGCCACGAAGTGACCCTTGGCCACGGCCTGGCGCACGAACGTCAGCGGCGCGGTGGAGGCGCCTTTGCGCTCCTGAGGCGCCAGCTCGCCGAACAGCACCTTGGCGTTGGGGTCGGCGCTCTTCACCGCCGCGTAGCCCGCCTTGTAGAGCTTCGCGTACTGCTGCGGACCGGTCTTCAGCGGCGCGAGCCAGCCCTTCCAGTTCGGCTCGTTCCAGATCGAGTAGCGATCCACGCGCCCGGCGAAGTGCTGCGCTACGGCGTGCACGAACTGGCCGTAGAGCGTCGGGTTCGGCCTGTAGGCACCGGCGTGCAGGTTGTGCTCGTGCTTGGCGTTCGCCCACGCGGGAGCGGGACCGGCGATCGAGAACTGCACCTTGATGCCGTAGGCCGCGGCCGCGTCCACGAGCGAGTCGTAGGGCGCCCAGTTGTAGGTCACCTGGGCGGGCGGAGTGGGCTGATCGGCCTGGGCCGAGGCCACGCGGTCCCAGAGCACGTTCACGCGCAGGCGCGTGACACCGAGCTGGCGCGCCTGCTGGAGCGCGACATCGCGGTTGTAATAACTCTGGTAGAGGAAGACGGCGTCGTCCTGCAGGCCGACCTCCATGCCGGGTGCGGCTTGGGCGGCCGCGGACGCTATGAGCACCGTCGCAAGGGTAGAGGCGACGACGCCGACGCGCGTAAGTCGGGAATTCACTGCGACTCCTGAGGGTTCGGGGAGGGGTGGAGTACGGCCTCCTAGTCGGCAGCCCTCAGGACGGCTTGAATTCCTTTGATCTAGGCTCGACGACTTATGGAGGCGGAGCTCGCTTTCGCAGGCGTGGCCCGGCTGGCTGAGCTCCTGCGCTCAGGGCAGATCTCGTCGGTCGAGCTGGTCGAGGGCTTTCTTGGGCGCATCGACGCTCTCGAGCCACGCCTGAACGCGTTCAGGGTCGTCTACAGGGAGCGAGTGCTCGCCGAGGCGGCCCAGGCCGACGCACGCCGGCGCGGAGGCGACGAGCGCCTACTGCTCGGCGTGCCGCTCGCGGTAAAGGACAACATGGACGTGGCGGGCGACGTGACTGCCTACGGCTCGCGTTCCCCGCATCCGCCGGCCGACGCGAACTCCGGTGTCGTGCGGCTGCTGCGCTCGGCGGGAGCGGTGGTGCTCGGCAAGACGCACCTCCCCGAGTTGGCGATCTTCGCGTTCGGCGAATCGGCCACCTGGGGCCTGACGCGCAACCCCTGGGCGCCCGATCGCACCGTCGGAGGGTCGAGCTCCGGCTCGGCGACGGCCGTGGCGGCCGGGCTGTGCGCGGGTGCGCTCGGCTCGGACGGCGGCGGCTCGATCCGCATCCCGTCGGCCTGCTCTCACTTGTTCGGGCTGAAGCCCCAGCGCGGGCGCGTGTCGCTGTCGCCGCTGCCCCAGCACTGGTCCGGTCTGAGCGTGTTTGGTCCTATCACCCGCGGCGTGCTCGACTCCGCTCTGCTGCTCGACGCCGTTGCCGGGCCGATGCCGGGCGACGCCCACGAGCCGCCGCGGCCGCCGCTGGCCTACGCGGATGCCGCTCGCGGCGAACCGGGGAAGCTGCGGGTGGCCTTGTCGCTCAAGGCGCCCGTGCCCACGCCGGTAAGCGAGAAGGTGCGGCGCCCGGTGCGCGAGCTGGGTGAGCTGCTGCGCTCGCTCGGCCACGAGGTGACGGAGCACGAGCCCGACTACGGCGAGACCCGGCACCTCTTCACGCCGCTCTGGCTGCGCGGCATCTACGACGACTCGCGCACGCTCGTCGCCGATCCGCGCCAGCTCGACCGCCGGACACGCCAGATGGCGGCCGGCGGGCGGCTTATCGGCTCCGGCCTGGTGGCGCGCTCGCTGCGCGGCGCGGCCGCGCTGGCCGAGCGGCTGCGCTCGACCTTCGACCGCTACGACGTCCTCCTCACGCCCGCGCTCGCGAAGCCGCCTGTAAAGGCCGGCCGGTGGGAGGGTCGCGGCGCGCTCTGGACCACGCTTGGGGTGGGCGCGTTCGTTCCCTTCAACCAGGTCTGGAACCTCACCGGCCAGCCGGCCGCCTCCGTGCCGGCGGGCTTCACCGACGACGGGCTGCCGCTGGCGGTGCAGATGGTCGCCCGAGCGAACGAGGAGCACACGCTGCTCGCGCTCGCGGCTCAGGTCGAGCGCGAGCGGCAGTGGGCGGAGCGGCGGCCGGCGCTCGAGCTCTAGAGAACGCGCCGCGCCCAGGCGAACTCGTCGTGGAGCCAGCCGTCGTAGAGCGGCAGCACGTACACGCCTTGGCCCGATGAGTGGATCGCGAAGTCGGGGCTCAGAGCGATGCCCTCGTGCACGATGTTGGCCTCGGTGACCTTGGCGCGGAATCCGGCAGAGCCGAAGAAGAGCAGGTCGCCCGGCTGCACGTCGTTCAGATGGATGCGCTGCGACTTCGGGATCTCACCGGCCTGTTGCGCCGCGGTGCGCCCGAGGATCTGCGCGCCCGCGGGGTTGCCCGAGAGCTTGTAAACGCGCCAGGCGAAGCCGCTGCAGTCGTAGCCGCCGTGGATCTGGCCGTATGACGGGCCGTCGGTCTCGCCTCCCCACACGTACGGCATGCCGATCTTGGACACCGCAAGCGTCAGCGGCGCCAGCTGCGCGGGCGTGTAGGTGGGCAGCTGGAAGCGGTCGGCCACCCCGCGCACGTAGTCGCCCTCCCAGCCATTGAAGTGGAGCACCTGTGCGAGCGAGTAGGCGGCCTCGGCTCGGGTGATCGTCTCCCACGGGTAGAGCTCCAGCTCCTCGTGCGGGAAGGGGTGGTTGAAGTGGAGCGAGAGCAGCCGCGTAACCACCTCCGTGCCGAAGTAGCTCGGTGGGTTCAGGCCCACGGTGCGTGCTTGCGACTGGAAGACGTCGGCGGCGTCGCTCAGGCCCAGCTGCTCGATGAGGAGCGCGTCGAACCTCGTCACGGAGATCGGGCTCGACGACACGCGCGCGGCCGGGGTTCCGGTCTTGGCGCTGAGGGCTGTGAAGGCCTGTGTGAGCTGGTCGCTCGTCAGCAGCTGCTCGCCGTGGAAGCCGCCGGTCAATCGCGACATCAGCCCGGCGCGCACCACCTGGCTCTGCTGCTTGCGGTCCCAGCTCGCCTTGCTCATGGCGGCGGCCGGGGCGGCGCTGATGAGTGTCGCTGCCGCCACGGCGAGCGCTATCAGCGACTGGCGGAGGGTGCGAGCCATCTCCTGGTTGAATCGGACCGTGGCTCGCGCCCTTTAGGGCAGTGGGTCCCAAGTAGATGGCCGTACGATCCTTGCGATGGCTCACCTTGCGGCGTTCCTTGGAGTGTCGGCGCTCGTGATCGTCACCCCCGGGCCCGATACCGCCCTCACGGTCCGCAACACGCTCGTCGGCGGCCGGCGGGCCGGGAGGTGCAGCGCGCTGGGCGCCGTCAGCGGGCAGCTGGTGTGGATCCTCGCGGCGAGCGCGGGCATCGCCGCGCTGCTGGTGGCTTCCGAGCCGGCGTTCGTGGCGGTCAAGCTGGTGGGAGCCGCGTACCTCGTTTTCCTCGGGGTCACTGCTCTGGTGCACGCCTGGCGTTCCGCGGAGCCGGCGCCCGCGGCCCCGTCGAATCGTGGATTGCCGCCGCGGGTCGCCTTCCGGCAAGGGCTGATCAGCGACCTCGGCAACCCGAAGATCGCCGTCTTCTTCACCAGCCTTCTGCCGCAGTTCGCCGGCGGTTCCCATCCTTCGTTCTTCTCGATGCTGGGGCTCGGGCTGATCTTCGCCACGATGACGCTGGGCTGGCTGGTGCTCTATGTGGGAGCCGTGGCTCGTGCGGGCGACGTGCTGCGCCGTCCCCGCGTCCGCCGCGCCCTTGATGCGGTGGTTGGGACCGTGCTCGTCGGGCTCGGCCTGCGGGTGGCGAGCGAGCAGCGCATCGCACCGTGATCTGGGCGCAGCGCCAGATCCGCCTGCCCGCGCTGCCGCGTGGCTTCCACCTCGTCACGCGCGAAGTGGAGGACGCCGTGCCCGAGCTGGAGCGGGTGCGCGTGGGCGTGGCGCACGTGTTCATCCGCCACACCTCGGCGTCTCTCACGTTGAACGAGAACGCAAGCCGCGACGTGCTGCGCGACTTCGCCACCTGGTTCGACCGCGCGGTTCCCGACGGAGCTCCCTACTGGACGCACACACTGGAGGGCGACGACGACATGCCGGCGCACGTGAAGTCGTCCTTGCTCGACACGTCCTTGACGATCCCGGTGTCCGACGGCCGACTGTCGCTCGGCACCTGGCAGGGGATCTACTTGTGCGAGCACCGTGACCACGGCGGGTCGCGGTCGCTGACCGTCACGGTGTGGGGCGAGGAGCGGTAGCCGCTCGACATCCGTCGGCCACGTATGCGAACATATGTTCGATGCGCTGGGACAACCTGAAGGTCACTGAGGAGGAGAGCCACCAGCTACCCGGCTACCGCGACCCGGCCGTGATCCGGCGTTTCGACGCACCCGAGGCCCTCGACATCCGTTTCTACGAGGTGCGTGCGAAGTCGGCGCTCAACAAGGTGCCGAAGCAGTCGCGGATGCCGTTCCGCTGGACGATCAACCCCTACCGCGGATGCAGCCATGCGTGTACGTATTGCCAATCGGGCGACACGTTGGTCCTGATGGCAGACGGCCGAACCAAGATGCTCGCCGAGCTGGAGGTAGGCGATGAGATCTACGGCACGGTCCGCGACGGCGTTTATCGCCGTTACACGAGGACGCGCGTACTCGACATCTGGTCGGAGTTTAAGCCGGCCTACAGAACGACGCTCGAGGACGGAACGGAACTGATCACGAGCGCAGACCACCGCTTTCTGACAAGCCGGGGTTGGAAGCACGTGATTGGCGCCGAGCAAGGTCCGCTGCGGCGCGCCCACCTGACCACGAACAGCAAGCTGATGGGAACCGGACGCGGTGGCCACGCCCCGCTGCACACTCGCGAGTACCGCCGCGGTTACCTGTGCGGCCTTATCCGCGGTGACGGGCACATTGGCTCGTACACCTATCCCCGACGGAACGGGCAGCCGTGCAATTACCAGCGGTTCCCACTGGCACTCACAGATCTCGAGGCGCTCCAACGAGCGCACTCGTTTCTCAGCGATGCCGGCGCGGAGACCGACCAGTTCGAGTTCGCCACAGCCGCCGGCTACAAGCCGATGACGGCGATACGGACACAGGCGGGCGCCACAGTGGCCCTCATCCGCGACCTGATCGAATGGCCCGGACGCGCCACCGACGACTGGTGCAAGGGATTCCTCGCGGGGATCTTCGACGCCGAAGGCAGCTACAGCGAGTCGCTTCGGATCGCGAACACCAATGCAGCCATCATCGACTGGACCACCTGGTGTCTCCGGCGGCTCGGCTTCGATTCGGTGGTAGAAGATCGCAAGCTGCCGAACGGCATGAAGTGCGTGCGTCTGCTCGGCGGTCTGGTGAGTCAGCTGCGCTTTCTCCAAACCGTTGGTCCCGCGATCACGCGGAAGCGCTCGATCGAGGGCAGGGCTGTGAAGACCAGCGCCAGGGTGGGCGTGCAGTCGATCGAACCGCTCGGCACGAAGCTCCAGCTCTACGACATCACCACCGGCACCGGCGACTACATCTCGAACGGAGTCATCAGCCACAACTGCTTCGCTCGCCCTACACACACCTACCTCGACTTCAACGCCGGCCGCGACTTCGAGCGCGAGATCGTCGTCAAGGTCAACGTCCCTGAGGTGCTGCGCACCGAGCTCGCGCGCCCGTCGTGGAAGGGCGAGCACGTCGCCCTCGGGACGAACACGGATCCGTACCAGTGGGTCGAGGGCCGCTACAAGCTCATGCCCGGCATCTGGGAGGCGTTCCGGGACTTCGCCAATCCGTGCTCGGTGCTCACCAAGTCGCCGCTCGTCCTTCGGGACCTGCCGCTGCTCCAGCAGATCAACGAGGTGGCGCCGGTCAGCGCCAACCTGTCGGTTCCCACGCTCGACGAGAAGGCCTGGCGCGCCACGGAGCCGCACACGCCCAACCCGCGGGCGCGGCTCGAGGCGGTAGCCGAGCTCAACCGCGCTGGGATCCCCACCGGCGTGCTGATCGCTCCGCTGATGCCGGGGATCAACGACGCGCCCGAGCAGGTGGAAGAGATCCTCGAGCTTGCCACCGAGGCGGGCGCAACTCACATCGGCGGCATCGCGCTTCACTTGCGCGGCGAGGTCCGCAGCATCTTCTTCGAGTGGCTGCGCGCGCATCGCCCGGATCTCGTGCCCCGCTACGAGCAGCTCTACGCCCGCGGCGCCTACGCGCCGCCGGCCGAGCGCCAGCGACTACAGGACCTGGCCACGCCTCCGAACCGACCGTCGTCGCCGCGCCGATATATGCGCGACCGCGACCTCGGCGGATCCCCGCCGGAGCGCGAAAAACGCGCGCCGCCCGTACCGGAGCCCACGCAACCGGCGCTGTTCTAGTCGCGGCCGCTGATGTTTGGCCTCCAGGCCGGACGGTAAAGGCCTAGGTGGGAGGGGTGCGTGTCGCGCCTCGCCCATCCATGCGCTGGTTACGTCCAAAAGCCCCATCCAAACCGCTGCTATGGCCGTCGCCGCTTGCTCGTCAGCTCCGCATCCAAGCGGTGCGGCGTGCGCGGCGGGCGCGCTGGGAGGCGCTGTTCCTCACGCCGTTGATCGTCGCGATCCTGTGGGCGTACTCCCATCGGAGACAGCTGTTCGGGGTCGACCTGCCGGTGCGGATCGTGAGCGTGATCGCTCTCGTCATCCTCGGCTGGGCGTTCGCCCGAGCGCTCGGCCGCGCGGTGGGGCCGGTGCTGCTGCGCAGGCTGGAGCCCGGCACCGCGGGCACGGTCGGCTTCCTGATCAGGCTTTCAGCGCTCACCGCGTCGGTGCTGGTCGCGCTTCGGATCGCGGGGCTCAGCCCGCAGTCGCTTGCCGTGGGCGGCGCCTTCACCGCGGTGATCGTCGGTCTGGCGGCGCAGCAGACGTTCGGCAACCTGATTGCCGGCATGGTGCTGCTCAGCGCGCGTCCGTTCAGGGTGGGCGAGCGGGTCCGCTTTCAGGCCGGCGCCGTCGCCGGCCAGATCGAGGGCGTCGTGACGTCGCTCGGGCTGCTCTACACCACCCTCTCGCAGGGAGAGGACCGGACGATGATTCCCAACAGCGTGGTGCTCAGCGCCGTGGTGGTGCCGCTCCGCGAGCCCGCATCGGTGGACCTGCGGGCAAAGGTCCGCGCGGGAGTCAAGCCGAGCTACATCCAGCAGATGCTCGATGAGGCGGTACGCGTGCCGACCCGCTCGCGGCCGCACATCGGCCTCGAGGAAGTAGATGCTGACGAGGTGATCGTGAGGATCGCGGCCACGCCCGAGTCGGGCTCGGACGGGCCGCGCCTCGCGGACGAGATCCTGGCGGCGGTGAGCAAGATCACCGATGGCGCTGAGGGCACCAACGGGTCCGGCGACGCGCGAGAGGCCCGCGGGTCCGACGACGACGATCCCTCGAAGGTCGCCCACACCGGCGCCGGCGGTTGGAGCTCCGGTAATCCGACCTAAGGCGCCGCTCGAGCCTCGAGCGCCGCACCGATCCGGCGGCGAGCGCCGGCGCTCGGACGCTTGCTACGCGAAGCGAGGCCGAGCATCGTCCGCTCGACCAGCAGCCAACTCAGCGTGCCGACAGCTATGGCCGGCACGAGCACGACGACGAGCCGCGGCAGAAAGGCGTGCGGCAGCAGGTCGAGCCGCTTGCCGAACAGCATCAGCGGCAGGTGCCAGAGGTAGACGCCGTAAGACACGACGCCGAGCGCCGCCAGCGGGCGGAAGCGCGACCACCCGGCAGCCGCACCGCGCCCCGCGACGACGGCTGCCACGAGCGCCGAGAAGCCGACCCCCGCGGGCAGGTTCTGCACGGTGGCGCCAACGAGTGGCGCGGCGTCGGCTGCTCCGCTCGAGTGCCACACGGCGTTCCCCACCACGCCGAGCACGCCAAGAGCGGCGACCGCGAGCGTGGCGGGAGCGCCGAGGCGCGGGCGCTCGCCGCGGCGCGCAACGTGCCGCTCGACCCAGAGGGCGAGCAACATGCCCAGAGCGAAGTAGGGCAGGTACGCGGGCAGCGCCTTGGAGGCGACCATGCCGCCGCCGGCGAGATACACGCCGGCGTTCCACAGAAGGCCCAGCCCGATCAGGCCGCACAGCGCGGCCGCCTGCCGCCCCGCGCCCCCGCCACTCCAGCGGTAGGCAAGGACGCCGAGCAGTGGGAGCAGCGCGTAGAACAGCACCTCGAGGCAGAGCGTCCACGTAACCGGGTTGAGCGTGAGCAGCGTGTGTGACGAGTAGTTCTGCGCGAAGAACGCGAACAGCGCCAGGTCGCTCTGGTGGGCCGGCAGCCGCACCCCGGGGGTGTTCCGCGCTCCCCACAACAGCACGAGCGTGCCGAGCATCGCGAGGTAGTAGGCCGGCACCACGCGTGCCAGTCGGCGGCGCAGGTAGAGGCGAACGTCCACGAAGCCGTCGCGGCGGAGAGCGGCCCGCGCGAACCCGCGATAGAGCAGGTAGCCCGACAGGACAAAGAACAGGATCAGCCCGAGCCGGAGGTCCGAGAGCGCGTAATCCAGCGGCCCACGGCGCCGGACGTGGCTAGGGTCCGGGAAGCGGTACAACCACACGTGAAAGCAGACAACTGACAGCGCGGCGACACCGCGAAGGCCGTCGAGGCCGGCGGCACGGCCCTGCCGCGGGCGCTCTCGACCGGCCGCGCGCCTCCCGCGCTCGGACGGAGACATGCGTCTCCCTTACCCAGTAAAAGCCACCCATGCACCACGGGCACGCCCACTCAGGCGCTCATCACGGGCATTCCCACGCCGACGATAGGACGCTGAACAAGAGCCGGATGGGGATCGCGCTTGCGATCAACGTCGTGCTCGTAGTGGCCGGAATCGTGGGCACGGTGGTGTTCCAGTCGGTCGCGCTGCTGGCGGACGCCGGCCACATCCTGTCGGACGTTGGCGCGATAGCGCTGGCCATGTTCGCGACGTCAATGTCCGCCCGACCGGCGAAGGGGCGCCGGACGTTCGGCTTCTACCGCACGGAGATCCTCGCGGCCCTGGCCAACGGCGTGGTGCTCGTGGTGGTGGCGGTGGTGGTGTTCATCGAGGCGGTGATGCGGCTGGGCAATCCATCGGACGTCCACGGCCTCGGCGTGCTGGTGATCGGTCTGGTGGGCCTGATCGGGAACGTCGCCGCCACGGTGGCTCTCGCCGGGGGCGACCGCGAGGACATCAACCTCGAGGCCGTGCTCCGCCATTCCGCGGCCGACGCGCTCGGCTCGCTCGGCGTGGTGATCTCGGGCGCCCTCGTTCTTGCGTTCGGATGGGATCGGGCGGACCCGATCGCCGGCATCGTGATCGGAATGCTGATCTTGCTCGGCTCGTGGCGCCTGATCACGGAGCCGCTCGACGTGCTGATGGAGGCAGCGCCCGCCGGCCTCAACGTCGAGGAGATCGGGACGGTGATGGCGGGCGTGGACGGTGTCAGGGAGGTGCACGACCTTCACGTGTGGACCGTCACGTCGGGCTTCCCCGCGCTCGCCGCGCATGTGCGCACCGACCCGGCTCGCGACCCCGACGAGGTTCGTCACGAGCTCGAGCACGTACTCGACGAGCGCTTCGGCATCGAGCACACCACGCTCCAGGTGATGGTGGAGCAGCTGCTCGAGCTCGAAGACCGGCGCGGCCAGTGAGGGTCTGGGTCGACCTCACCAACACGGCTCACGTGCTGGTGCTGAGGCCGCTGGTGGAGTTGATGGAGCAGGACGGTCACGAGGTGGAGATCACGGCGCGGCCGCTGTCGCACACCCTCGAGCTGCTCGACGACTGGGGGCATCCGCACACCACGCTCGGCCACCACGGCGGCGTGTCGAGGGCCGGCAAGGCACGCGCCGCCGCGGGACGGGTGGTGGACATGGTGCGCTTCGGGCGCGGCAAGGGCTTCGGCTGCGCGCTCGCGCACGGCTCCACCGACCTGCCGGTGGCCAGCCGCCTGCTCCGGATCCCCAACTCGACGATGTTCGACTACGAGTGGGCGGTGCTCCAGCACAGCATGAACTGCCGGCTCGCGAACCGGGTGCTCGTACCGGACGCGATCCCCGCCGAGCGCCTCCGCCGCTACGGCGCTCGCGGCTCCAAGCTCGTCCGCTATCCGGGGCTGAAGGAGGAGTACTACATGGCGGACTTCGAGCCGGACGAGGCGGTGCTCACACAACTGGGCGTTGACCCCGCGCAGCCGCTCGCGGTCGTCCGCACCGCCCCCTCCTACGCGCTCTACCTCGGCGGGTCTGAGAACGAGCTATTTCCGAAGCTGCTGCGCCAACTGGCGGGGCAGGCCCAGACCGTCGTGCTCGCCCGCACCCCGGAGCAACGGGAAGCCACCCGCGCGCTCGGGCTCGAGCGCGTGATCGTCCCCGACCGCGCGGTGGACGGCCGCAGCCTGGTGGCGTTCGCCGACGCGTTGGTGTCGGCCGGCGGCACGATGAACCGCGAGGCCGCGGTGCTGGGCACGCCGGTGTGGTCGATGTTCGAGGGGCGGATGGGCGCCGTGGACGAGCAGCTGGCGCGCGAGGGACGGCTGCGTTTCCTCACCGATCCGGCCGAGGTGAAGGTCGAGAAGCGCGAGTCGCGCGCGTACGAGCGCCGCGTCAGGCGCGACCCGCGCGAGCTGCTGAAGCTGGCGCTGCCCTGGCTGGGGTGAGCGGCGCTAGAGCCCGCTCGTGAGAGCGCGCTCCACCGCCTCCTCGCGCTCGGCGTCCGTCTCGGCGGGACCGAGGTCGGCCTCCGGGGCCGCCTCGCGAACGAAGCGCCCCAGCCCGATTGCCCGCAGGTGGCGCCCCTTGAGGATCTCGAGCGTGTAGACCATCCAGGCCGAGGCGCCGAGGACGGCGAGGCCGACCACGGCGGCGATGATCGAATGCGTGGTGTTC
>JBKPDA010000238.1:0-10462 GCA_046727635.1 Actinomycetota bacterium
CGCGACGACGTGGCGGCGGTCTTGCTGGCGACGCTGCTGAACGACGCGACGATCGGCAAGACGTTCGAGCTGCTGTCGGGCGAGACGCCGATCGAGGAGGCGCTGCAGGGCCTCTAGGCGCGCCGGGCCGCCTCCAGCGCCTGTTCGCGGTCGTAGAACTCGTCGATCCGAGCCACCAGCCCATCGCGGAACGAGAACACCTGGTAGACGCGCGCCTCGACGGGCACGCCACTGCCCCTGCCGCGTCCCACGTAGTGCATGCGAGCCACCATGCAGTCCCCCTCCTCGATCAGCTCCTCCTGGCGCACGTGCAGCTCGCGGAGCACATCCGTCCACTGCTCGACGAAGCGCCGCACGCCGGCGTGCCCATATTGAGGCGTCGAGTCCGGGTCCTCAGGAGCGGGATGCCACTCCACGTCCTCGCACGTGATGGCCAGTAGCGCGTCGATGTCCCCTCGGTTGAACGCGTCGTAAGCGCGCTGCGGCACCAAGTTGGGGGCGGTCCTCGCGAGGCCGGTGGACTCGGCCATGCGCCGAGTATCCGCCTGGGTCGGTCGCCCCGCAAGTGGGCGTGACGGATCTCACGCGCTACTGCAGGTGACGGTGGGGCGCCCAGGCGTGGTTGACGTTCGGATCCATAGTGAGTCCTAACGTCAATCAGCTGCTCCGCGGCGACGGGCCGCCGCCCCACGAGCCCAGGCCGAGGTTGTTGCGGGCTCAACTATGTGCTAGAGTTTGGTTGTGCAGTCAACTACCTCGACAACCGGACCGTTCATTGGGGGGAAACCATGAACCTTGGATTGCTCGTCTTGAGGGTGATCGTCGGCCTGTTGTTCTTCGGGCACGGCGCACAGAAGTTGTTCGGCTGGTTCGGCGGCTACGGCCTCCAGGGCACCGGCGGGTTCTTCGAGCAGCTCGGCTTCCCGCACGGCAAGCGCCAGGCGGCTCTCGCGGGCCTGGCCGAGGCCGGCGGCGGTCTCTTGTTGGCGCTCGGCCTGCTGACGCCGGTCGCCGCGGCGCTGATCACGTCTGTGATGGTCGTGGCGGTATCGAAGGTCCACTTCGCCAAGGGCGTGTGGAACACCGACGGCGGCTACGAGTACAACCTCGTGCTGGTCGCGGCCGCGTTCGCTCTGGCCGCTGTCGGCGCCGGTGACTGGTCGCTCGACAACGTGCTGAACCTCCACGTGGCGGGCACCGGCTGGGCGCTCGGCGCGCTCGGCGCGGGCATCCTCGGGGGCCTCAGCGCGATCGTCGGCGCGCGGCTCGAGACCTCCCGGCACCAGCCGCCAGGACAGCCAACCGCAGCCTAATCCGCTGCTAACCAGGCGCGGCGCCCCACTCGCTGGGGCGCCGCGCTTTTTCGTGCGGGGGCTACGATCGGCCGAATGGGCGGCTCCAACAACAACTCGCACCTGCCCGAGGTGGCCGAGCTGCTGGCCGCGCGCGCCGGCGAGGCGATGGAGCTCAACCAGCGGCACCTGAATCCGCAGCTGGGCCGGATCCTGCGCACGCTCGGCTTCGACCGCGACTGGGTGGAGGCACACGGCTCCCACCTCATCGATCGCGACGGCGAGCGCTACCTCGACCTGCTCGCCGGCTACGGCGTGTTCTCCCTCGGCCGCAACCACCCCGAGGTTCGCCGCCAGCTGGAGCGCACGCTCGCGGCCGACACGCCCACCCTCCCCCAGCTCGGTGTCTCGCTCCTGCCCGGCCGGCTTGCCGAGGAGCTGATCGCGAAGGCGCCCTCGTCGCTCGACGCGGTGCTGCTCACCAGCTCGGGCACCGAGTCGGTGGAAGGTGCGCTGAAGCTCGCCCGGGCGGCCACCGGCCGGCCGCGCATCCTCTACTGCGAGCGCGGCTTCCACGGCCTGACGCTCGGCTCCCTGTCGATCAACGGCAACGAGGAGTTCCGCGAGCGCTTCGGCCCGTTCCTGCCGGGCTGCGACCCGGTGCCGTTCGGCGACCTCGACGCGCTACGGAGAGAGCTGCAGAGCGGCGACGTCGCCGCCTTCGTGGTTGAGCCGGTGCAGGGCAAGGGCGTGTACCTGCCGCCGGACGATTACCTGCCGAAGGCCCAGGAGCTCTGCCATGCGGCGGGCGCGCTGCTGGTGGTCGACGAGGTGCAGACCGGCCTCGGCCGCACCGGCCGCTTCCTAGCGCTCGAGCACTGGGGCGTGGAGCCGGACATGGTCACGATCGCAAAGGCGCTGTCCGGCGGCTACGTGCCGATCGGCGCGCTGCTGGCCAGCCGCAAGGTGTTCGCCTCGGTGTTCGACTCGATGGAGCGCGGCGTGGTGCACGGCTCCACGTTCGGCGGCGGCGACCTCGCGGCCGCCGCCGGACTGGCCACCCTGCATGTGCTCGACGAAGAAAAGCTCGTGGAACGCGCCGCCCAGCTTGGCGACCTCCTGCTCGACTTGACGAAACCGCTCGTCGAGCGCTTCGAGATCGTGCGCGAGGTGCGCGGGCTGGGGCTGATCTGGGCGATCGAGCTCGGGCCGCCCGCCGGACCGGCCGCGCGGCGGCTGTGGGAGGCGATCGAGCGCCGCCAGCCGGGACTGTTCGCCCAGCTCGTCACGGTGCCGCTCTTCCGCGATCACCACATCCTCACCCAGGTGGCCGGTCACCACATGAACGTGGTGAAGGCGCTGCCGCCTTTCGTGATCGAGGAGGACGAGCTGCGGCGCTTCGTGTCGGCGCTCGAGGACGTGCTCGAGAGCGCCGAGGAGCACCTCTTCCGCAGCTACGCGAGCCTAGGCTTCACGCTGGGGCGGCGAACGCTCGCCGCCCGCCGGGCGTGAGGGCGCTCGTCACCGGCGCCAGCGGCTTCATCGGGGCGCACGTGGTGGCGGCGCTCGAGGGCGCGGGCGCGAGCGTGCGTGGCTACGACGTGGGCGAGCCGAGCGCCGCCGAGTGGGTGCACGGTGACGTGCTCGACGCCGATGCGCTCCGCCGCGCCATGGACGGCTGCGACGCCGTGTTCCACCTCGCCGCGGTCTACAGCTACTACCGCCGCGACGCCGAGGCGATGATGCGTGTGAACGTGGAGGGCACGCGCAACGTGCTGGCGGCCGCCGGCGGCCGGCGCGTGATCCACACGAGCAGCGCCGCCACCTGCGGGCCGGTGCCCGGCCGCCCCGCGGACGAGCGCGACTCGCCGCCCGCCTGGGAGCTGAAGGTGGCCTACAAGCGCAGCAAGCTCGAGTCCGAGCGGCTGGCGCTCCAGGCCGGCGCCGTCGTGGTGAACCCGACGACCCCGGTCGGCCCCGGCGACCGCCGCCCCACCCCCACCGGAAAGATGATCCGCGACGTGGCGAGCGGCCGCGCGCCCGGCTACGTGCGCAGCACCGCGCTCAACATCGTGTCGGTGGAGGACGTGGCGCGGGGTCACGCGCTCGCCCACGAGCACGGCCGCACCGCCGAGCGCTACCTCCTGGGCGGCGAGGACATGTGGCTCCGCGAGGTGTTCGCGATCGTGGCCGAGGCCGCCCGCCGGGGGCCACCCCGTCTCCCGATCCCGTTCCGCCCGCTGCTCGCCACCGCCTGGACCGCGGATCGACTGCTCTCGCTCGTGGGCCGCGAGCCCAAGCTGCTCGTGCTGGACGAGGTGCGCCTGGCGCGTATCCCGGCCCGCTTCAGCAGCGAGAAGGCGAAGCGAGAGCTCGGCTACGAGGCCCGCCCGGCGAGGCAAGCCCTCCAGGAGGCGGTCGACGATCTACTCTCCGCGCCGTGAAGCTCCTCTGCTTCAGCGACATCCACCGCGACCTCGACCAGTGCGCCCGCCTCGTGGAGCGCTCGGGCGAGGCCGACGTGGTGATCGCCGCCGGCGACTTCGCCTCGATACACAAGGGACTCGAGGAGACGATCGACGCGCTGCGATCGATCGAGCGTCCGACCGTGCTCGTGCCGGGCAACAACGAGACCGCCGACGCCCTGCGGGCCGCCTGCGACGGCTGGGCCTCGGCCACCGTGCTCCACGGCGACGGCACCGACATCGACGGCGTGAGCTTCTTCGGGCTCGGAGCGGGTGTGCCCACCACGCCATGGGACTGGAGCTTCGACCTCACCGACGAGGAGGCGGCCGACAAGCTGCGCGACTGTCCCAAGGGCGGCGTACTCGTGGTGCACTCGCCGCCGAAGGGCCACCTCGACAAGGGGTTCGGCAGCGAGGCGATCCTGCGCACTATCGAGGACAAGCAGCCGCGGATCGCCGTCTTCGGCCACATCCACGAATGCGCGGGCGAGCAGGACCGGCTCGGTCCCACGCGGCTGGCCAACCTCGGCCCTTCCGGCATGCTCCTCGAGCTCTAGCCGAAGCGCCCGATGACGGTCTTGGACTGAACGGCCGTCGGACCGGTCGGCGCGAATGCCGACGGGTTCTGGAGCACCTGCCCCGCGTCGTTGCGCACCTGACCGAAGATGTCCACCGGAATCTGGCCGACGGTGTGCACCTGGCTCAGCTCGCTGACGATCTGATCGCGGATCTGGCGCAGGATCGTCGGCTCGTCGACGCGACCGCGGATGCGCGACTGCGTCCACAAGAGCCGCGTGCCGCTCGGGTCCCAGGCGAACTCGGGGATCACCCAGCCGGCGCCACCCGAGCGGGTGAGCCGCCGCACCGGCCCGCGCTGGCGAAAGCGCGTGTGCGAGGCGTTCCAGCGCAGATCGATCGCGTAGAGGTCGTCCGCCTGCTGGAACACCGGCTGCAGGAAGGACTCGGAGAAGACCGGCAGGATGATCGCGTAGTCGTAGCTGGGCGGCAGCTTGAGCAGGGTGGCGAGCTGGCTCCAGTTGTTGAACGCGCCGGCGTGATCGCGCGTGGACATGAACACGATCCGGCTCATGTCGGGGGTGAACACCGCCTGCTCGTCCCAGGCGGGATTCCGGGTGAGCCGCTGCGGCCGGCAGGCGCCGCGCGCCGGATCCGGCAGGCGGCAGAAGAAGAGCTCCGGGTTGAGCGCGGTGTCGTAGGTCTCCGTGTATAGGAAGCCGGAGCCGTCGGGAGCCCACCACTGCGTCTCGTACCAGTGTCCGTTGCCGGGTCGCACCGTGTGCACGTCCGCGAGGCGCGGGCCGCCGCGCGCGTCCGGCTCGAAGCGGCCAACGCGGACGTCCGACTTGCCGTTGCCCCCGTCGGCGCTGTTCCAGTCGAGCGCGGTCCAGGCGATGTAGCGCCCGTCCGGCGACCAGTAGGCGTGGAAGTTGTCGTGCAGCTCGCCGGTCTTCGTCAGGTTCGTGCGGTGCCTGCCGTCGCGGGTCATCACCCATACGTCCGAGCCGAGGCCGCCGAAGCCGGGTGAGCCGACCCTCACCGAGTGGCCATGCCACGAGTGGAACAGGATCCAGTCCCCGTGCGGCTCCGGCACCGGCACCTGGTTCGGCCCGTTGAGCCCGCAGCTGAGGCAGCGCCGGTGCTTGCCGGGCAGCGTCGAGCGGAAGATCTGCGTGTCGCCGTCCGCGGTCTTCGCGCTGAACACGACGTGACCGTCGTCCAGCCAGGTGGCCGCCTGGCCCAGCGTGTACGGGCTCGTGCTCACCCGAAAGCCCGCGGACGCGCCAGAAGCCGCGGGCGCCACGAGGAGCGCCGCGGTGGCGGCCAGCAGCGCCCCGAACCTCACGCGCGAAGGCTAATAGAGTCACGTGGTCTTGTCGGAGGGACTGACTCGCAGGAAGTTCATCGGCGCAGCTGGCGCCGCCGGCACCACGCTGTGGCTGCCGGCCACCGCCGCGGCCAGGCGCAAGCGCAAGACTCGCACCGCCGACGTGGTGATCGTGGGCGCCGGCCTGGCCGGCCTCAGCGCGGCGCGCGACCTCGCGGCCAAGGGCAAGGAGGTGTGCGTACTCGAGGCGCGGGACCGCGTTGGCGGGCGCACGCTGAACCACAAGCTCTCACCCACTGTGATCGCTGAGGCGGGCGGCGAGTTCATCGGACCGACGCAGGACCACATCGCCGCGCTGGCCACGGCCGTCGGCGTGACCACGTTCAAGACCTACGACACGGGCAACTACGTTCTCTACGCGCGCGGGCAACGCTCCACCTACCCGGCCGGCCTGCCCACCGACCCGGAGATCCAGCAGGGCCTGATCAAGGCCGTGTCGCTCGACCAGATGGCCGCCGAGGTGCCCGTCACCGCCCCGTGGAAGGCCAAGCGCGCCGCGGAGTGGGACGCGATGACGTTCCAGGACTGGATCGCGGCGAACGTGCCCGGCACCACGTCCCAGCAGGTGCTGGTCGCCGCCACGCAGGCCATCTGGGGCGCCGACCCGTCAGAGATGTCGCTCCTCTACGTGCTCTGGTACATCGCCTCCGCGGGCAACGAGAAGAACCCGGGCAGCATCGTGCGCCTGATCAGCACGGGGGGCGGCGCGCAGGAAAGCCGCTTCACCGGCGGCTCGCAGCTCGTTTCGCAGAAGGTGGCGAAGGCGCTCGGCTCGCAAGTGGTGCTTGAGTCACCGGTGCGCCGGATCGAGCAGAACGGAAGCGGCGTGACGGTGACCAGCGATCGCTTCATCGTGCGCGCCAAGCGGGCGATCGTGGCGGTGCCCCCGGTGCTCGTCGCACAGATCGACTTCTCGCCGGAGCTGCCGCGGCTCCGGCGCAACCTCGTGAAGCGCTACGTGCAGGGCCACCTGATCAAGTGGGAGGCGGTCTACGACACGCCCTTCTGGCGCGCGCAGGGTCTCGCCGGCCAGGCGGTGTCGGACTCCGGCCTGGCCAACACCACCTTCGACAACTCGCCCCCGAGCGGCACCCCGGGCGTGCTGTTCGGCTTCATGGGCGGGTCGAACGCGGCCGCGGCCGCGAAGCTTTCGGTCAGCGCCCGGCGCAGCGCCGTGCTCTCCGACTTCGTCAACTACTACGGCGCGGAAGCCGCGAACCCGAAGACCTACTTCGAGATGGACTGGAAGGGCGAGGCCTGGTCCCGCGGCTGCCCGGTCGGCCATACGGGCCGCAACGTACTGCGCAAGTACGGCCCGGCACTGAGGGTGCCGTTCAGGCGCATCCACTGGGCCGGCAGCGAGCTCTCCGACTACTGGATCGGGTACATGGACGGCGCCGTGCGGTCGGGCCAGGCGGCCGCCAAGGAGGTCCTCAAGAAGGGCCTCAGGTGAGCTAGCGCCGCAGCAGCTTCTTCAGCTGCTCCCGGCGCTCGTCGGGAAGCCTCCGGAACGCGTTCAGCCCGTACCAGCGCAGGTCCTCCTTGAGCAGCTGCGCGCGTGTGATCGGGTAGCGGGCGTTGCGCGGGCGCAGGTTCACCCAGGTGACCGGGTCGGTCTGGTTCGCGAAGCGCAGCTTGTAAGGCTGGGCGCCGCCGCCGAAGTCGAGCCGCTTCTCCCCGCGGCCGAGGGAGTCCTCCACCGCCGAGAGGATCGTCTGCAGCACGGGCTTGTAGGCGCCGTAGTCCTCGTCGAAGCCGCCGTTGAAGTAGGTCAGCTCGCCGCCGCCCGCTACGAACAGCCCTGCGCCGATGGGCTTCTCTCCGAGCTCGACCAGGTAGAGCCGGAAGCGCTCCTCGGTCAGGAGCTCGTTCGCCGCGTCCACCAGCATGTCGTGCATGCCCCGGTCGGCGAGGCCGGAGCCGCCGCGACCCTCCCAGCGGCCAAGGTGCAGGCTCATGAATGAGTCGACGTCCTTCTCGATGTCGTCGTCCGAGCCGGTCACGCGTACCTGACCGCCCGCGTCGGTGAGCTGACGGCGCATCCGCCGCATCTGGGAGCGGAAGTTGCTCGACTTCGACTGCATCCACTCGTCGAAGGTCTCGCCGTTGAAGGTGAGCGTGGGTGTCTGGAGCACCATGCGCCGCGCCACGAGCGGCGGGATCGGACCGGGATAGTGGCGCTTCAGCAGATCGGGCCAGGAGCTGCTCTCCTCGATTCCCTCGAGCGCGACGATGCTCGGACGCGGCTCGGTGGTGGCCAGCAGGCGGGCGACCTCCGCGGCCACCTCGTCCTCACGGCCGGGTTTGCTCAGCGGCTCGCGCCGCTCGCTGAAGGGCACGCCGAAGAGCCGGATGTCCACCCGGCCGAGGCTGCCCTCCTGGGCGAAGAAGGGCGCGAGGCCGATCAGCCCGTCCCCGTCGCGCACCACCACGGTCCGCACCTGCGCGTTCTGCGGCGCGGCGTGACGGATCCACGGCATGAGCCACTTCGGCGAGGCAAGCGGACGGGCGGCCTCGACCGCCATCGCGTCCCAGGCGTCGAGATACGGGTCGAGATCCTCGACGCGCGTGATGCATTCTGAGGACGGCACCCCGCGCGAGTGTAGAGGCAACCGGCGCGTCTCCAAGGCCGTTTTTGTAGGTTGCCGCGCCACAGGGGTCATCTAACGCAGGGAGGCGTGCGTTGCGGGGGCTAGTTCGCGTTGCGGTCGTATTTGCTGTTCTCGTATGGGCTGGGGTAGCTCAGGCTGATCCGCCTCCGCCCGGTTCGACCTGGACTGAGACGTACATCAAGGAGGCCGACGGCACGTCGCTGCACGCTGACGTGTTGCGCCCGAGCCAGCTGCCCGCTTCCGCGAAGACACCCGTGATCCTCTCGATCGGGCCGTACTTCAACCACTCGGGGCAGGTGGGCCCGGCCGGCCCCGCCGAGGACACCGGATACAACCCCGTGGGCGACGCCGGCCCCTCGTCGCGCTTCTTCGATTTCGTGAACGGCGCGCAGCTGATGAAGCGCGGCTACACGTACGTGATGGTGGACCTGCGCGGGTTCGGCGGCTCGTCCGGCTGTCTCGACTGGGTCGGTCCCGGCGAGCAGGCCGACGTGAAGACCGCCGTGGAGTGGGCGGCCAGCCAGCCGTGGTCCACCGGCAAGGTGGGCATGTACGGGAAGTCATACGACGGCGTGACGGGTCTTGTCGCCGAGGCGCTGCATCCCAACGGGCTCGCCGCCGTGGTCTCCCAGGAGCCGGTCTACGACCTCTACCGCTACCTCTACATGAACCGCGTGCGGTTCGAGAACTCGCTGGCCACCCCGGCGCTGTACGACGCGATCGCCGGCACGCCCGGCATCTCCGGCGACTCGATCGCGTACCAGACGAACGCGGTTAACGACACCTCTCGTCCTGCCTGCCCGGTGCTCAACTGGGCCGACCAGCAGGACTCCAACCACTCATCGCCTTACTGGCAGCAGCGCGATCTCATCACCGCGGCCCACGGCGCAAAGACGCCTCTCTTCTTGACGCAAGGCTTCATCGAGAACAACACGAAGCCCGACGGGGCGTGGGACTTCTTCAACGGCCTCGCCGGCCCGAAGCGGGCCTGGTTCGGGATGTGGGACCACGTGCGCGGGAACGACACGGATTCCACCGGTCGCCTCGCGATGGGCCGCGCCGGCTGGTTCGACGAGGTGATGCGCTGGTACGACAAGTACCTGAAGGGCATTTCTCCTTCTGTGAGCGACCCGCCGATCGCCGTGGAGTCGAGCGACGGCAAGTGGCGTGCGGAGACGCATTGGCCGCCCGTCGACTCGAAGACGTACACCGCTGCCTTGAAGCCGGGTAGCTACGTGGACGACACGACGAACAACGGCACCGCCGAAGGCGGCTCGCCGAACGGCGAGGGCATCTGGACCTTCTCGCCGGCGTTTACTCACGAGGTCCGCTTCGCGGGTGTGCCGCACCTGACCGTGGACCAGGTCTCGCAGTTCCAGAACGCCAATCTGACGGCGGATATCTACGACGTCGACTCGGCCGGCAACGCAACCCTGATCAGCCGCGGTACCTATCTGCTGGGCGGTACGGGCAAGGTCTCGTTCGACATGTACGGCGACGACTGGGTCCTGCCAGCCGGGCACCGGATCGGGGTGCTGGTGGGGTCTTCGAATAGTGAGTGGTGGACGCCGACCCCGACGTTGCAAACGGTGACGGTGAAGACCGCGTCCGTGACGCTGCCGTTCCTGCAGTGCAAGCGGACGAAGTTCATCCAGGGCGGGCGATCGATCAAGCTCGACAGCTACCTGGCGGATTCGCCGTTCCCGGTGGACGCCGCCACCATCTCCGGGGCTACGGATCCCGCGTTTCCGGTGCCGCCGGCGGAGAAGGGGTGCTCGGGGGTTTAGGGCCGCACGCTCGCCCCCAGTTCTGAGCCGATCCGGTCAGCGCATCTACTCCCGTTCCGCTGCGACACTCTGCGCAGTTCTCAACGGAGGAGCTTTGCGAATCGGCAAGATCGTCAGCGCGCCGTTCCGGCTGGTGGGCCGCGTACTCACCGGGCTCGGTGGGCGCATCACCGGCCGCGGTTCGCGGCGAGGGCGCTAAGCGCGCCCGCGCGGCCGGCGCCCAGCCACTCAGGCTGCGGAGACGGCGCCCTCTGACCCTGCCGCAGCGCTTTGGTGCAATATCACCGCTCTGAGATGAGCGCGATCACACACCTCTTCGCCGGTGTCCCGGTATCCGATCTCGACGCCAGCATCGATTGGTACACGCGGTTCTTCGGGCGAGCCCCAGACCGTCGCGTCG
>JBKPDA010000239.1:0-8529 GCA_046727635.1 Actinomycetota bacterium
GTCTACGGAATGCCGCGCGAGGCGGCGCTGAGAGGCGCCGTCCCCGAGGTGCTGCCGCTCGGCGACATCGCCGGCGGGCTCGTCACCGCCTGGAGCCACGGCCGCCTGGCCGCGGCGTAGTACAGGCGTCCACGCGCCTTAAGTGGGCGCCGCCGGGGTCGATTACTCCGGCTGCAGTAAGGGCGACACGGAGTCGCCCTGGGACTGACAACCAACGTCATCAAGGAGAGATGAACGATGTCCCTTCGTATTCAGACGAACATCGCTGCCTTCGACGCTGAGCGGAACCTTTCCGCCACCAGCAGCCGTATGCAGCACTCGATGGCCCGCCTTTCGAGCGGCTATCGCATCAACACCGCCGCTGACGATGCCGCTGGTCTCGCCATTAGCGAGAAGCTGCGTGCTCAGATCGGTGGTCTCGACCAGGCGACCCGCAACGTGCAGGACGGCATCTCGCTCGTCCAGACCGCTGAGGGTCAGCTGAACGAGGTTCACTCCATGCTCCAGCGTGTGCGCGAGCTGGCCGTGCAGTACCAGAACGGCACGCTCTCGACCACTGACCGCACGGCTATCCAGTCGGAGGTCAACCAGCTGGGCTCGGAGATCCAGCGCATTGGCCAGAGCGCCGCTTTCAACGGCATCAGCCTGCTGGCCAACGCCGGGACGATCACGTTCCAGGTGGGCGCGAACGACGGTGACGCGATTGCCGTCGCGACGATCAGCCTCGGTTCTGCCGTGAGCTCGAGCGTCTTCTCGCTCAGCACCACGAGCACGACCGGCATCTCGGCGATCGACGATGCGATCAACCAGGTGTCGGCACAGCGTGCAACGTTCGGCGCGGTGCAGAACCGCCTCGAGCACACCGCGAACAACCTCTCGGTGTATCAGGAGAACCTGACCGCATCGGAGAGCCAGATCCGTGACGTCGACATGGCGTCGGAGATGGTCAAGTTCACGAAGGATCAGATCCTTCAGCAGGCTGGCACGAGCATGCTGTCTCAGGCCAACCAGCTGCCGAACTCTGTTCTTTCCCTGCTCCGATAAGCGGAGCCACATAACTGCTCCGCGAGCCGGAGCACACATAACCATCGAGGTACGAGCCACCTCGAGGGACGGATCAGGAGAGGGCGGCCTTCGGGCCGCCCTCTCCATTTCACAGAGCCGTTACAGAGTTGACCCACGCGTAATGCGGCGCGTGCCACGCTGGCGACGTGGTCAACATTGACCCCGATAGTCGAAGTCAACGTCGACCACGTGCGGTGAGCGTGCTCGCAGACCGCCAGGGCGGGATGGTCTCGCGGGACCAGCTTCGCGCCCTCGACCTCGGACCGAGCGCGATCGATCACTGGGTCGCCGACGGGCGGCTGCCCCCGAAGTACCGCGGCGTGTACTCCGTTGGGCATTCCGTAATCACGCCCCGCGGCCGCTTGTGGGCGGCCTCTTGGCGTGCGGCTCTGGATCAGTGATCAGCCACCGAGACGCCGCTCAACTGTGGGGCATCCGGCCAAGCTCGCGCGTGCCCGTCGACGTCACTGTGCCCGGCCGTAAGCCGCGCCGCCGCAAGGGCATCGACCCTCACCACGTGCGCCGCCTGGACCCGCTCGACGTGGCAGAGATCGACGGGATCCCGGTCACCACGCTCGCGCGCGTGTTCCTCGATCTCGCCGAAGTCGTCCCGCAGCGACAGGTGACCCGCGCTATCGAGGAAGCCGAGCGCCAGCAGCTCGTCGACCTAACGGCGATCCACGACACCCTCGACAGAAACCCCGGTCGCCACGGGCAGAAGCCCCTGCTCGCGATCCTCAGTGATGCCGTCATCGAGCCCATGAGCCGCTCCGACCTCGAGATCGCCTTCCTCGAGCTCTGCAAGGAACACGGAATCCCAAGGCCGATGGTCAACGCGCAATCGGCAACTACGAACCCGACATGCTCTGGCCCGAGCAGCGTCTGATAGTCGAGCTCGACAGCCGCGCCTATCACCTCAACCGCGCCGTTTTCGAAACCGACCGCCAGAAGGACGCTGCCCTCCTGCTCGCCGGCTACCGCGCGCTCCGGGTCACCGACTGGCAACTGAAGCGACATCCCGAGAAGGTCGCCGCGACCATCCTCGCTCTACTCGAACAGCCGTCCAAAGCCGCTTAAACCGCTCACGCTCGCGCCGACTATTCCAGGCGACATAAGGGCGACATGGAGTTGCCCGGGACTACCCACTACGTCATCAAGGAGAGATGAACGATGTCCCTTCGTATCCAGACGAACATCGCTGCGTTCGATGCTGAGCGGAACCTTTCCGCCACCAGCATGCGCATGCAGCACTCGATGGCCCGCCTTTCGAGCGGCTATCGCATCAACACCGCCGCTGACGATGCCGCTGGTCTCGCCATCAGCGAGAAGCTGCGTGCTCAGATCGGTGGCCTCGACCAGGCCGGCCGCAACGTCTCTGACGCCGTGTCGCTGGTGCAGACCGCTGAGGGTCAGCTGAACGAGGTCCACTCGATGCTCCAGCGTGTGCGCGAGCTGGCCGTCCAGTACAAGAACGGCACGCTCTCGACCGAGGACCGGACCGCCATCCAGTCCGAGGTGAACCAGCTGGGCTCGGAGATCCAGCGCATCGGCCAGGCTGCCGCGTTCAACGGCATCAGCCTCCTGGCCAACGCCGGGAACATCAATTTCCAGGTGGGCGCCAACGACGGGGACTCGATCTCCGTCTCGACGATCAGCCTGGGCGCCGCGGTGAGCAGCAACGTGTTCTCGCTGACCACCAGCGGCACTACTGACATCTCGGAGATCGACGATGCGATCAACCAGGTGTCGGCTCAGCGGGCGATCTTCGGCGCGGTGCAGAACCGCCTCGAGCACACCGCGAACAACCTCTCCATCTACCAGGAGAACCTGACCGCGTCGGAGAGCCAGATCCGCGACGTGGACATGGCGTCGGAGATGGTCCAGTTCACCAAGGACCAGATCCTCCAGCAGGCCGGCACGAGCATGCTCTCGCAGGCCAACCAGCTACCGAACTCGGTGCTGTCGCTGCTGCGCTAACCAAGCGCTTCAGTCGAACGCGAAAGAGGGGCGGCCCACAAAGGCCGCCCCTCTTTTCATCTAGATATTTCCAACGCGCCTAAAGCTTCGGCCGCTCCCTCCGACTAACGTGTCGTGAGTCTCGACTCCGTTATGGCTCGTATTGCGGCGCTCAATGCTGCGTTCGCTCCTCCGGCGACGCCGGCTACCCAGTCGACGTCCACCTCGAGCACCTCCGCTTTCGCCTCCGCGCTGCAGAGCGCGACGGCCACCACAGCCACCGCGAGCCCCTATTCCACGAGCAGCACCGGCACCGTCGGCGCCCGCATCGTGGCCGCCGCCCAGGGGGAGGTCGGCCAGGCCGAGCAGCCGCCCGGCTCGAACGACTCGCCCCGGATCGCCATGTACCGCAGCGCCACCGCCGGCAACCCGGGCGTAGGGCCCTGGTGCGCCTACTTCGTCTCGTGGGCCGCGCGGCAGGCGGGCGCTCCGCTTGGAAACCAGGGGCAGGGCTTCGGCTCCGTGGACCAGCTCTGGAGCTGGGCCCAGAGCTCCGGCCGCGCCTACAGCGGTACCACCCAGCAGCCCCAGCCCGGCGACCTGATCGTCTTCCACGAGCACGTGGGCATCGTCGAGTCGGTGCTGCCCGACGGCCGGATCCAGACCATCGAGGGCAACAGCAGCGACCGCGTCTCGCGGCGCGTGCACGCCCCCGGCGACGCGGTGGGCTATGTACGAGTGGGATAGGCACCCGAGCGACGACGCGCCAGCGGGTGACCTGTTCGGTATGTTGTTCCAAGTGCAGGGCTCTGGAGACCGGAGTGCGACGGGTGGGGTCGCGCGGGGCGGGTTCGCGTCCGAGCGGCGTTCGCATGAGCGCCGCATCCGGGCTCCGCGGCGCTCCGACAACCTCTCTGATCGGGAGCTCGCCGTGCTTGGCGAGATCGCCCAGGGCACGCCCACCGAGGAGGTGGCGCGCAAGCTCCACGTGAGCCCGCACACCGTGCGCACCCACATCAAGAACATCTTGCGCAAGCTCGACGCCCGCACGCGCGCCCACGCCGTGGCGATCGCCCTCTCAGAGGACGCGATCGAGGGCGTGGATCCGCACGATCAGTAGCTACCTAGCTCAGCCGCCGTCCGAGCAGCTCCACCAGCTCGCGCACGCTGAGCCCGGCGTCCTGCTCCGCCAGGAAGCGTTCCGCCTCGCGGCGCCCACCAAGCGCACGCAGCGCCCGCTCGCCGCGCTCGGCGGTGAAGTCGGCGAGCGCCGCCAGCCGCCGTGCCCGAGCCCGTCTCGCCGGCAGGTCCAGCGCGTCCCAGTGCGCATCGAGCGCGGCCACCAGCTCGTCGATCCCAGTCGCGGGCGGCAGCGACGACACCGCCACCACCGGCGTGTCCCGCTTGCCCAGCGAGCGCAGCGCCGCGGCGAGGTCGCGCCGCGCGTTCAGCGCGGGCTGGCCGAGGTCCGCCTTCGTCACCACCAGCACGTCGGGCACCTCCATGATCCCGGCCTTCAGGAACTGCAGCGTGTCCCCAGAAGCCGGCTGCACCACCACCGCCGTGGTGTCGCACACCTGCTCCACGTCGGTCTCCGACTGCCCGACGCCCACCGTCTCCACCACCACCACGTCGAATGCGGCCGATAACGCCTCGGCTGCCTCGCGGGTGGCGGGGGCCAGGCCGCCCATCCGGCCGCCAGCGGCGGTGGAGCGGATCAGCACGCCGTCGTCCTTCGGGTCGTGGTCGATGCGGGCGCGGTCGCCGAGGAGCGACCCGCCGGAGCGCTTCGAGGAAGGGTCCACCGCAAGCACCGCCACTGTGCGTCCGGCGGAGCGCCAGGCAGACAGCAACTCTGACAGCAACGAGGACTTGCCGGCCCCCGGCGGACCCGTAACCCCGATCACCTGCGCCGGGGGCTCGCTCCCGAGCGCGCGCGGCGACACCTCCTCGAGCAGGGCCTGCGCCTGCTCGCGTCCAACTGGCGAGCGGTCCTCGATCACGTTGAGAGCCGCGGGCGCAGCGGTGCGATCGCCCTCGCGCAGGCGGCGGCCCAGCTCCGCCCCGTCTGCCTGCGACGCGTTGATTACGCCGCGGCGGCGGTCACGCCGTTGCGCTCCGCCACCAGGTCCACGATGTCGCCGATGATGCGGCTGATCTCGAAGTCCTTCGGCGTGTAGACCCGCTGGACCCCTTGGGCGAGCAGCTTCTCGGCGTCGGCCTGGGGGATGATGCCGCCCACCACCACGGGCACATCCGCGCCCGCGTTGCGCAGCTCCTGCACCACGCTCGGGATGAGCTCGAGATGGGAGCCCGACAGGATCGAGAGGCCGACCACGTGCACGCCCTCCTGGACCGCTGCCTGGGCGATCCGGCTCGGCGTGAGGCGGATGCCCTCGTAGACCACGTCCATGCCGGCGTCGCGCGCCCGGACCGCGATCTGCTCCGCGCCGTTCGAGTGCCCGTCCAGGCCAGGCTTGCCCACCAGGATCTTCAGCCGGCGGCCCAGCCTCTCTGACACGCGCTCCACCTTGTCGCGCAGCTCGTGCAGAGCGTCGTCCTCGATCACCGCCGCGGCGTCTGAAACGCCCGTGGGCGCCCGGTACTCGCCGAACACCTCGCGCAGCGTGCCGGCCCACTCTCCGGTGGTGGCGCCCGCCGCGGCGGCCGCCAGCGTGGCCGGCATGATGTTCTCGCTCTCGTCGCGCGCCGCGGCGGCCAGCTGCTCCAGTGCGGCGTCCACGGCCGCCTGGTCGCGCTTCGAGCGCCACTCGCGCACGGCGTCGATCTGGCCCTGCTCCACGGCCGGGTCCACATGCAGGATCCCGCCGTCCTCGCCCTGCTGGAGCGGCGACGGCTCGGTGGCCGTGTACACGTTCTGGCCCACCACCTTGTGGTCGCCGCGCTCGATCGCCGCCACGCGCTCTCGATGCGACTCCACCAGCTGGGTCTTCATGTAGGAGACCGCCTCCACCGAGCCACCGTGCTCGGCCACCACGGCCATCTCCTGCCGAGCGCCCTCCACGAGCTCGTCCACGAGCGCGTCCATCACCTTCGAGCCCTCGAAGATGTCGGGGTACTCCAGCAGGTCGGTCTCGTAGGCGAGGATCTGCTGGATCCTCAGCGACCACTGCTGGTCCCATGGCCGCGGCAGGCCGAGCGCCTCGTTCCAGGCGGGCAGCTGCAGAGCGCGGGCGCGGGCATCGCGACCGATCGTCACGCCCAGCGCCTCGAGCACGATCCGGATCACGTTGTTCTCCGGCTGCGCCTCGGTGAGGCCCAGCGAGTTCACCTGCACGCCGTAGCGGAAGCGCAGATAGCGCTCGTCATCCACGCCGTAGCGAGTGCGCCCGAGCTCCTCCCAGAGCCGGTCCATCGCGCGCAGCTTCGCGTGCTCCTCGATGAACCGGATGCCCGCGTTCACGAAGAACGAGATGCGGCCGAACACGCGCGGGAAGGTGTCGTCCGGCACGCGCCGCTTCGCCTCGTCGAGCACGGCCATCGCGGTGGCCATCGTGTAGGCGATCTCCTGCACGGGCGTGGCGCCCGCCTCCTGCAGGTGGTACGAGCAGATGTTGATCGGGTTCCACTGGGGCACCTCGTCGACGGTGAACGCGATCATGTCGGCGATCAGGCGCATCGACGGCCCTGGCGGGAACGCGTACGTGCCGCGCGAGAGGAACTCCTTGATGATGTCGTTCTGCGTGGTGCCCTGGAGCGCGTCGCGGCCCACGCCGTTCTCCTCCGCGACCGTCAGGTAGAGGGCGAGCAGCCAGGCGGCGGTCGCGTTGATCGTCATCGACGTGTTCATCTCGTCGAGCGGGATGCCGTCGAGCAGCGTGTGCATGTCGCCCTTGTGGGCGATCGACACCCCAACCTTGCCCACCTCGCCCCGCGAGAGCTCGTGATCGGGGTCGTAACCGGTCTGCGTGGGCAGGTCGAAGGCCACTGACAGGCCGGTCTGACCCTTTTCCAGGTTCTTTCTGTAGAGCTCGTTCGACTCGCGGGCGGTGGAATGGCCCGCGTAAGTCCGCATCACCCAGGGGCTATCGGGCTCCGGAAGGCGCGGTTGACGGTCGCTCACCCTGGGAATTGTATGGTCCGAGTGGGCATGAGCCGGGTGATAGACGTCATGCACCTTGGGCGCGAGCGCGTTATCTGCGCGTATGAGATCGACGGCTGGATAGTCGATCCAGGCCCCTCCAGCTGCGTGGAGACGCTGCTCGAGGGCCTCGCCGGCGAGGCGCCACGGGGGTTGCTCCTCACCCACATCCACCTCGACCACGCGGGGGCGAGTGGCGTGCTCGCCCGCCGTTTCCCGGGATTGCCGGTCTATGTCCACGAGCGCGGGGCGCCGCACCTGGCGGATCCGTCCAAGCTGCTTGCGAGCGCCACGCAGCTCTACGGCGACGACATGGATCGCCTCTGGGGTGAGGTAAGCCCGGTGCCGGAGGAGAACCTGCGAGTGGTGTCGGGCGGCGAGACCGTGGACGGCTTCCGCGTCACCTACACACCCGGCCACGCCTCGCACCACGTCAGTTACCTCCACGAAGAGACCGGCGACGCGTTCGTCGGCGATGTGGCGGGCGTCCACATCCCGCCCTCGATCGTCACGGTGCCGCCCACGCCGCCGCCCGACATCGACATCGAGAAATGGCTCGGCTCCCTCGACGCAATCGAGGCACTTGCGCCGCGGCGGCTGTGCCTCACGCACTTCGGTCACGAGTACGCGGTCGCCGACCAGTTCGACACCATGCGCCACGCGCTGCGCACCTGGGCCCAGCTGGCGGCGGAGTCCGGCCAGGAGAAGTTCGTGGCTGAGCTACAAGGCGCCGTGAGAGAGAACGCCGATCCCGACACCGCCGCAGCCTTCTTCCAGGCCGCTCCACCCGACCAGCTGTACCTGGGCCTGGCGCGCTACTGGGCGAAGAAGGCGGAGAAGGAGGCCGTGCGATGACCGGCGAGTCCACCATCGAGCTCCCGCGCCCGACGTTCCCAGGCGACGCGCTCGAGGGCAACTGGCACGTGATCGTCCTGAACGACAACCACAACACCTTCGACGGAGTGGCAGCCGCGCTGTCCCGCGTGCTGCCCGGCGTGAGCCTCGACCAGGGCTACCAGATCGCCGACAAGATCCACAACACCGGCCAGGCCATCGTCTGGTCGGGCCCGAAAGAGACGGCCGAGCACTACTGGGAGCAGCTGAACGAGGCCGGGCTCACGATGGCGCCGCTGGAGCAGGGCTGAGGACAGCCTCGAGGTCGCTCGCGGTCGCATCCGCGTCCTCGAAGACATCGCCCCAGACGTAGCGGCGGTACTCACCTTCTCGGGCGCGCGCCTTGCGCTCCCGCCTTTGGTCCTGCTCCCACGCTTTGCGGGTGCCGTGGTAGCGGTAGGTGTCGAGCTCAACCGTGAGCGTGTACTCCGGCCAGTGGCAGTCGACCCAATGCCCATCCTTGGGGATATTCGTCCGCGGAAGCGGCAGGTTGTGCCTTTGGAGAAGAGCAA
>JBKPDA010000240.1:0-10541 GCA_046727635.1 Actinomycetota bacterium
GGACTTCGACGCTACGGAGGCCGACCATTTCAGCGGCTGTCTCGCCGGCGTTCTCCTCGACTTCGTCCCGCTTGCCCTTCCAGGCAATAAGCGCGCCGTTGAGCTGCAACAAGGGAGCCGCGTACTCGACGATCACCGCCAGCGGAGCCAGCGCGCGCGCGGTGACCGCGTCGTACGCGTCGCGCCCCTCGCCCACGGCCAGCTCCTCGGCTCGCATCGGCACTGCCCGGGCGTTTGCGAGCCCGGCCGCACCGATCAACCGCTCGATTACCACGCACTTCCGCCGCACGGACTCGACGAGATCCACCTGCGCCTCGGGCAGGGCGATCGCCAGCGGGAGCCCCGGAAAGCCGGCGCCGGCGCCAAGGTCGGCAATCCGCCGCGCATTGCGGAGCGGCTCAAGCTCGAGCCCGCTGAGGCTGTCGGCTATGTGGTGGTCGACCGCGGCAAGCGGGTCGCGGACGGTCGTAGGGGGATCCGGCTCCGCGGCGAGGGCCGCAAGTAGACGATCGAGCTGGTCAACCGCGTCCGCACTCAGGCCGTAGCGCTCGCCGAGCTCCTCGAGCCGCTCAGCCAGCCCGCGTTTCACGTTTTACGGTCGAACGGGCGTGACGACCAGTCGCCGGTCGGGCTCATCGCCCTCGCTGTGCGTCTGCACCTCGGGGCGGTCTCTCAAGTAGAGATGCACGGTCCGGCGCTCGTGCGGGCCCATCGGCTCCAGCTCCACCGGCCGCCCGTACGAAAGGGCGTCCTCAACGGCACGGTCTGCAGCGCGCTTCAGCGCCGCCTCACGCCGCTCCCGATAGCCCGCCGCGTCGACCACAACGGCCTTGTGCTCGGCGAGCCCGTGGTATGCGGCCCTCATGGCCACGTGCTGAAGCGCGTCGATGGTGGTCCCGTGGCGGCCGATCAACAGCCCAAGGTCGTCCCCGTTCACGGTCGCGCGGATCTCCTCGTCCGTCTCTTCCACGTCGACGCTCGCGTGGAGCCCCAGGGCGTTCACCACGCGCGCGACGACGGCCCTGACGCGCTCGCCAGGCTCTTCCGGAATCTCATGCGCCATTCGTTCCCATGCCTCCAGATCCAGCTCAACACGCACCCGGGCAGGGCGCCCACCCCCATCGTCTCCCTCGTCCAGCACCTCGAACGACACGCAATCCGCACTCACGCCCGGAAAAGTCGGCTCGAGCGCCTTTACAGCGTGCCACTTGGCCTCGCCGAGGGTCGTCCCCTCGGCCTCGGCCTGAGTGCCTTCCCTCCCCTCCATCGTCAGCGCCGGCGGCCGGAGCGTTTCTTCCGTTTGCGCGGCGATGGCGGCGGGGCCTTGGCGGCGCCTCCTCCGCCGTTTGGCGCGTTCGAGCCGGACGACGCCTCGGCCGTGCGCGCCTTTGGCGCCCGTGCTTTGGGCGCTCGTGGGCCATCGCCCTTCCCATCCGATCCGCCACCGCCACCACCTCCGGCGGTGCTGGCTCCGGCGGGTATCGGCTCAGGGGGCGGCAAAAAGCGCTTGATGAACAGCTGTTGCCCGATGGTCCAGCAGTTCGTCGCCACCCAGTACACGAGCAGGCCGGCCTGGAAGCGGAACACGAATATGACGAACACGAACGGGAGCGCCAGCATCAGGCGCCGCTGATTCGGGTCGGCGCTCATCGTCGAGACCATCGTGGAGATGAGCTGCGTGACGACGTAGAGCACGATCATCGTGATCAGCGCCGCCGGATGGCCAGTGAGTGGCTTCGCCAGGTTCGGGATGAAGAGGAAGCTCTCCTCGCCCTTGATGTCGGCCTTGAAGGTGCTGCTTCGGAGCAGGTAGAAGAGCGAGAGGAAGAACGGCAGCTGCAGCAGGAGCGGCAGGCAGGAGGCGAGCGGATTGACGCCATGCTCCTGGTAGAACTTCATCATCTCCTGCTGTTGGCGCTGCTTGTCGTCCTTGTAGCGCTCCTGGATGCGCTTCATCTCGGGCTGGAGCCGTTGGAGCGCCTGCATCGAACGGACCTGGCGGAAGGTCAGCGGCAGGATCGCCGCGCGGATCACGATCGTCAGGCCGATGATCGACGCGCCCCATGACAAGCCCACCTGGTCGTGCCAGAACTTCAGGATCGCGTCGTTTAGATCGACGAGTGGCTGCAGGAACGTGGCGAGGTACATGGTCTTGGCTCAGCGGGCGCGCGGACGTGCGCGGAACAACGTCTGCTCCTCGACGGGATCGAGTCCGCCGTGGCTCCACGGGTTGCACCGCAGCAGCCGCCAGGCGGCGAGGACAAGGCCTCGGAGTATGCCGTAGGAGCGGATCGCCTGCACGGCGTACTGCGAGCAGCTCGGGTAGTAGCGGCAGCGGTTTCCGAGCGCCGGCGAGATCGCCTTCTGGTAGACGCGAATCGGCGCGATGACCACGGCGCGCAGGGCGGTCACGCCTCGGCGCTCCCGGCAAGGCCCGCGGCGCTAAGCAGCTCGCGCAGGTCCTCCTCGATCCCCTTCTCGCCTTGCTCCCGTGCGAGGTCGCCGGCGTCCGGGCGCGCCACGAGCACGAAGTCGTGACCGCTCGGCAGCTCTGCAGCCGACGCCCAAAAAGCCTCTCTCAGCAGGCGCTTCACGCGGTTGCGCTCGACGGCGCCACCCACCTTCCGCCCAACGGAGACACCGAGCCGAGGCTCCTCGCCCTCGGCATCGGGCCGCGGAAAGGCATGCAGGACCAGGTAGCGGCTGGCGTGCGACCGGCCCTCGCGAAAGACCCGATCGAACTCCGCGCTGCGCGACAGGCGCCGGCGCTTGCCGCGGCGGCCCGCGCCACCCTCGCCGGGAGAGCTCATCTACGGAGTGAGTCGGGCGCGGCCTTTGTCGCGGCGGCGCTTGAGCATCGCGCGCCCCGCGCGCGTACGCATTCGTGCCCGGAACCCGTGGGTCCGAGCCCGCTTGCGCTTCTTGGGCTGGTAGGTGCGCTTCATCGGCGAAGGAGTCGTGAAGTATAGGCAGAGCTTCCCGGCGCCACCCTTCGCCGAGCCGCCGAAATGCCCTCCGCCGAATTCCCCGCGATTTGCGTTCTCGGTTCCGGGCGGCCCCTCCGGGCGCTCGACCTTCGGCTATACACTCGACCGCCACTAGGGCCTCGGGGGAGAGTGGCTTAGCGATCGCCACCTCGGCACCCCTAAAGCTCGATCGAAGGACGCCACACAACCGCCCGGAGGGCAGTCGCACACCCGTGCCCGAAAAAGACCTGCAAACAACCTGGGATCAGGTCCGTCGCGAGCTCCGCGACGAGGTCACGGACTTCACCTTCCATATCTGGATCGAGCCACTCGAGCTGGTTGAGCGCCGCGGGTGCATCCTCTACGTCAGGGCGCCGGCTCACATCCGCACGGCCGTCCGCGAGCGCCACCAGGGCCACCTCCGCCACGGGGCCAAGCGCGCCCTCGGAGAGGACGCCGACGTCGAGATCGTGGACGAAGGCTGGCGGATCGCTCCGCCCACCGGCCCGGAATCGACCAGCCGAGTTGCCAGCCTGAACCCCAAGTACACCTTCGATCAGTTCGTGATCGGCGACGGCAACCGGCTGGCCCACGCCGCCGCGCTTGCGGTGGCCGAGATGCCTGCCCAGGCCTACAACCCCCTCTTCATCTACGGCCCGCCGGGCCTCGGCAAGACCCATCTGCTCCAGGCGATCGGCAACTACGTACATGTCTACGGCGACGGCCTGCGCGTCCGCTACGCGACGGTCGAGGAGTTCACCACCGACTTCGTGCTCTCTCTACAAAAGAAGGACGCCGGCGCATTCCGCGAGCGCTTCCGGGGGGTCGACGTCCTCCTCGTGGACGACGTCCAGTTCCTCGCCGACAAGGTCAAGACGAAGGAAGAGTTCTTCCACACCTTCAACGCGCTCTACGAGAGCGGACGCCAGCTCGTCCTGACGAGCGACCGCTCCCCCTCCGACCACGACGAGTTCGAGGCCCGCCTGCGAGAGCGCTTCGCCTCCGGCCTCGTTGCCGACCTCCAGCCGCCTGAGCTCGATGTCCGCATGGCCATCCTGCGCAAGCGCGCGCGGCTCGACTCCCTGCATCAAGTCGACGAGGAAACGCTGACCGAGATCGCCTCGCGGGTGACCGCGAGCGTCCGGGCCCTCGAGGGTGCCCTCATCCGCGTTGTCGCCTACGCGTCCCTGCGCGGCCAGACCCCTACGCCCGCCATCGCCCAGCAGGTGCTCGCCTCCCTCTACCCGCACCTGCCGGCGCCGGCTTCTTCTCTCGAGGCCATCCAAGACGCCACCGCCGCAGAGTTCGGCATCACCCGCGAGAGCCTGCTGGCCCAAGATCGCAGGCCCCAGGTGGCGTTCGCCCGCCAGGTCGCGATGTACCTCGCGCGAGAGCTGACGAAGGCCACCTTCCCCGTCATCGGGCGGGAGTTCGGCGGGCGCAATCACGCCACGGCCCTACACGCTTACCGCAAGATCGCCGCCGCCCTGCTCATCGACACGGATGTTGTGAACAAGGTCAACGCCCTGCGCTCACGGCTCGATCGGGGTGCCTAGTGCCGACCGCCGCTACTGACACAATCCACAGCCTTGTGAGCGCCGCTTCAACCCCGAACCTTCGCAAGCTGCGCGCTCTTCCACCCGCTATCTACTTGTCCACAGTCCCTACTACTCCTAGGTCTCTTTAAATGAAGTTCTCTGTCCAGCGTGAGCACTTTTTGAATCAGCTCGGCATCGCCGTTCGCGGCGTGTCCACGCGCAGCGCAATCCAGACGCTCGCCGGCGTCTTGATTCGTTCCAACACCGGCGCGGTCGAGCTGCAGGCCACCGACATGGAACTCGGCATCCGCGTGCAGGTTGAGGCCACATCCGAGCACGAGGGCGCAGTGGTCCTTCCCGGCCGCCTGCTGCTCGACGTCGTTCGCTCGCTGCCGAAAGACGAGCTCACGCTCGAGCACCGCACAAGCGAGCAGGACGTCGAGCTCGTCTCCGGTGCGTCCAAGTTCCACCTGCGCACTCTCCCCCTCGACGACTTTCCGAAGCTGCCCGAGCCCGAGCCCGAGGGCACGATGCACGTTCCCGCTGCGGCCTTCGTCGAGACGATTGGCCGCGTGGCTCGTGCCGCTTCCCGTGACGAGACGCGTCCCCACCTCACCGGGGTGCTCGTGTCCGCGAACGGCCAGGACCTGCGTATGGTGGCCACCGACTCGTATCGGCTGAGCGTCAAGGAGACCAAGCTCGATAAGCCGGTCGACGGCGAGCTCGAGGCGAACGTTCCGGCCCGAACCTTGCAGGAGCTATCGCGTGTGGCCACTGCCGGCAGCGCGGAGGTGATCGAGATCACGGCGCTGGAGAATCAGGTGATCTTCAACCTCGGCCCGGTGGTCATCTCGTCGCGGCTGGTGGAAGGTCGGTTCCCGAACTATCGCCAGCTCCTGCCGGAGGCGTACGAGCATGAGCTGAACGTCAATGGCGCGGAGCTGCTCGAGGTCGTGCGGCGGATCAGCCTGATGGCACAGAAGAACGCGCCACTGCGGTTCGGGTTCACGGAGGGGGCGGTGGAGGTATCGGCGCAGACGCCCGATGTCGGCGAGGCGAGCGAGAGCCTGCCGGTGCCGTACAAGGGCGAGCCGCTCGAGATCGGCTTCAACCCGGAGTTCTTCCGCGATGGCCTCGAGAGCGCCGAGTCCGATGAGCTCATCCTGAAGCTGATCAGCCCGCTCCGGCCGGGCCTGATCGAGTCGGGCGGCGAGGGCGCCGGCTTCATCTACCTCGTGATGCCGATCAGGCTGAACGTGTAAATGGTGGCGCCTCCCTCGAGGTCGACCTCGTCCTGCGGCCTTGCCAGGCTTGGTTCTCGCGCGCCGAGCCGAGGCCGACCTCTCGGTCTGCGCCACTAGGGGACTCATGCGCGTCACGCGCGTCAGCCTGCGCGACTTCCGCAATTACGAGCGCATCGAGGTGGCGCTCGGCGAGGGGCTGACCGTGGTGTGCGGGCCGAACGGCGCCGGCAAGAGCAACCTGCTGGAAGCGCTGTATTTCGGCTGTACGGGCCACTCGTGCCGCACTTCCAACGAGCGCGAGCTGGTGCGCTTTCGGCAGAGCGTGACGAGAGTCAGCGTCGACCTCGAGGCCGAGGACGGCGCGCATCGCCTCGAGGTGGGGTTCGAGCCGGGGCAAACGAAGCACTTCCGCGTGGACGGGGCGCCGGTCGAGCGGCTGACGAGCTCTGAGCTGCGACCGCTGGTCGGCGTGTTCATGCCGGACCGGCTCGACCTCGTGAAGGGGCCGCCGTCGTTGCGGCGAGCTCACCTCGATCAGGTGATCGCGGCGCTTTGGCCCGCCCGCGCCACTGCGCGAGGGGAGTACTCGCGTGCGCTGGCGCAGCGCAATGCTCTTGTGGCGCGCATCCGCGCCGGGGCGGCCCGCGCGGAGCTGCTCGACACCTGGGACCTCGAGTTGGCCCGCCACGGCGTCGCTCTCATGGAGGCCCGCCGCTCCGCACTCGCGGAGCTCGAGGATCCCTTCAGGCGACTTGCAGAAGAGCTCGGGCTGCCGGGCGAGAGCAGCCTGGCGTACCGGCCGAGGTCGCGCGCCGAAGACGCGGACGGTCTCCGCGCCGAGCTGGTGGAACGCCGAGACGACGACCTCGCCCGCGGGTTCACCACCCATGGGCCGCATCGCGACGATCTCGCGCTCATCCGGGAGGGGCGCTCGCTGCGCTCCTATGGATCTCAAGGCCAGCAGCGCGCGGGCCTCCTGGCGCTTCTCTTCGCCGAGCGCGAGGCGCTCGCCGCAATCGGCCGGCCTCCGCTGATGCTGCTCGACGACGTGATGTCGGAGCTCGATGCGGCCCGGCGGGAGCGGCTCGTCGAGCTGGTGCGGGCGGGCGGCCAAGCGGTGGTCGCGGCAACCGAGCCGGAGCACGTGCCCGGCGCGCGCGAGGCCGACGTCGAGCTGTTGCTCGTGGATGACGGAGCTGTGGTCACCGAGGCGGCGCTGTGACCTACCGGGAACCGCGGCCGATCGCTCACGCGCTCGCGCACGTAATCGAGCGCGCCGCTCCGGCCACCACGCTTGCACGCATTCAGCGCTGTTGGGGAGACGTGGCGGGCGAGGTCATAGCGAGTGAAGCGACGCCGATCTCCGAGCATTCCGGCGTCGTAACCGTGGCCTGCCGCTCTGCGGTCTGGGCCAACGAGCTGGACCTGTTGTCTAAGGGTCTAGTCGAGGCTTTGAATGACGCTCTCGGGGGAGTTGCTGTGGGCTCTTTGAGGTTCGTCGTGAAGGGCTCGCGGGCGGGCTGATAACAATGGTCAACTGGACGGCCGGCCAACGTTGCCATTTTGTTGCGATTTGCGGGGATTTTGTCACGTTTGAGAGGGTTCTCCGACCCCGCTATCTGCTAACCTTCAGCACAGCAGAAGAACGCGCCCCGGCCCGTGGCGAAATCGCCTGCGGATCGGGGCTTAATCACGTGAGGAACGGTATTGGCGAAGAAGACCGGTAACAGCGGGTCCGGGAGCTACGGGGCTCAGGACATCACGGTTCTCGAAGGACTCGAGGCCGTCCGCAAGCGTCCCGGCATGTACATCGGTTCGACGGGCGCTCGCGGCCTGCACCACCTGATCTACGAGGTGATGGACAACTCGGTCGACGAGGCCCTCGCCGGCGAGGCGGATGAGATCGAGATCACGATCCATCCCGACAACAGCGTCACGGTCATCGACGACGGGCGCGGCATCCCGGTAGACGTAATGGAGAAGGAGGGGCGTCCGGCAGCCGAGGTGGTGCTCACGGTGCTGCACGCGGGCGGCAAGTTCGGCGACGGCGGCGGCTACAAGGTCTCGGGCGGCCTTCACGGCGTAGGCGTCTCGGTGGTCAACGCGCTCTCCGAGCGCCTCGACCTGACGATCTGGCGCGACGGCCACGAGTGGACCCAGTCCTATGAGCGCGGCGTGCCGAAGGGCGACCTGAAGAAGGGCGCCAAGACGGAACGGCGCGGCACCAAGATCAGCTTCCTGCCCGACCTCGAGATCTTCGAAACGATCGACTACGACCGCACGGTGCTCGAGCAGCGCTTCCGCGAGATGGCCTTCCTCACGAAGGGCCTCCAGATCGCGTTCTCCGACGAGCGCGGCGAGGGCTTCAAGACCACCTTCAAGTACGACGGCGGGATAGTCGACTTCGTAAAGCACATCCACGCGCAGGGCACGAAGGACCCGCTGCACAAGACGATCGTGCACGTGGAGGAGGAGAGCGACATCGGCGCCGTCGAGGTGGCGATGCAGTGGAACAGCTCCTACCAGGACAACCTCCTCTCGTTCGCCAACAACATCAACACGCACGAGGGCGGCACCCATCTTTCGGGCTTCCGCTCGGCGCTCACCCGCACGCTCAACGCGTATGCCAAGCGCGGGCCCAACCCGCTGCTCGGCGAGAAGGACGAGAACCTCACCGGCGAGGACGTGCGCGAGGGCCTCACCGCGATCATCTCGGTGAAGATCCCGGAGCCTCAGTTCGAGGGCCAGACGAAGACCAAGCTGGGCAACCCGCCTGTGGAAGGCTTCGTCCAGCAGGTGGTGAACAAGGGGCTCGCCGAGTTCCTAGAGGAGAACCCCAAGGACGCGCGCCAGATCATCCTGAAGGCCGTCCAGGCCGCCCGCGCACGTGAGGCGGCGCGCAAGGCGCGTGATCTCACGCGGCGCAAGTCGGCGCTCGAGAACTCCACGCTGCCCGGGAAGCTGGCGGACTGCTCGGTTCAGGATCCTTCGCTCGCAGAGCTGTTCGTGGTCGAGGGCGACTCGGCCGGGGGCTCGGCCAAGCAGGGCCGCGACCGCAACACCCAGGCCGTCCTGCCGCTGCGCGGCAAGATCATCAACGTCGAGAAGAACCGGATCGACAAGGTGCTCGGCAACCAGGAGATCCAGGCGTTGATCACCGCCATCGGCACCGGGATTCGCGAGGAGTTCGACATCACGAAGGCGCGCTACCACAAGGTCGTCGTGATGTGCGACGCCGACGTGGACGGCGCGCATATCCGCACCCTGGTGCTCACCTTCCTGTTCCGGGAGATGCGCGAGCTGATCGAGGAGGGCTACGTCTACCTGGCCAAGCCGCCGCTCTACAAGCTCAGGGCGGGCAGCAAGGACATCTACATCGAGAAGGAGTCGGAGCTCGAGGAGATCCTGCTGCGGGACAAGCTCGAGAAGATGGTGGTCACCGATCGCGCGGGTGGCGACTTCAGCCTCACACACGCACGCTGGCAGAAGTTCGTCCGGCTGCTCAAGCAGTACGAGGGCTGGGCTTCCTCGCTCCAGGCCGAGTGGGGGCACGACGCCGTGCGCTTCCTGGCGGTGTCGCACGTGCTCGACGAGGGGGTGGCCGACGCGGACGCGCTGATCGAGCTCGTGTCCAAGGGATCGCCCAACGGCGAGCTGTACGACGCGACGATCGTCAGCCAGGATCCGATGGAGCTCATTGTCAAGCTGATCGAGCGAAAGACCGGATCGGCGTCCACCCACCGGCTGCGGCGTGACCTGTTCTCGACCAGCGAGTACCGCAACCTCGTGCGCGTGCACGGCGAGCTCAAGTCGCTTGCCGGCTCGCCTCCCTTCCACGTCGTGCTCGGCAAGAAGGAGGACGACGCCGAGTCGTTCGAGGACCTGCGCCGGGCGGTGCTCGACGTGGCGAAGGAGGGCGTGAACATGCAGCGCTTCAAGGGACTCGGTGAGATGAACCCCAAGCAGCTGTTCGACACGACGATGGACGCCGGCAGCCGCACGCTGCAGCAGGTACAGATCGAGGACGCCGCCGACGCCAACGAGATCTTCTCGATGCTGATGGGCGAGAAGGTGGAACCCCGACGTGACTTCATCGAGCGCCACGCTCGCGACGTCACCAACCTGGACGTCTGATGTCTTCCATGGACACACTCTCCGGCGGCTCGATCGAGCCGCGCGGCCTAGAGGAGGAGATGCGATCGTCCTACCTCGATTACGCCATGAGCGTGATCGTGGGCCGGGCGCTGCCCGACGTTCGCGACGGACTCAAGCCGGTCCACCGCCGCGTGCTGTTCGCGATGCACGAGGCGGGTCTCCAGCCGACTCGCCCGTATCGCAAGAGCGCGGTCGTCGTGGGCGACGTGATGGGCAACTTCCACCCGCACGGCGACCAGGCGATCTACGACACCGTGGTTCGTCTCGCACAGGACTTCGCCCAGCGCTACCCGCTGGTCGATGGCCAGGGCAACTTCGGCTCGATCGACAACGACCCGGCGGCTGCCATGCGTTACACCGAGGCGCGGCTCGCGCGGCTCGCCACCGAGATGTTGCGCGACATCGACGCCGACACCGTCGACTTCGGGCCGAATTACGACGAGTCGCGGCTCGAGCCGCTGGTCCTGCCGTCGCGGTTCCCCAACCTGCTCGTCAACGGCGCCACCGGCATCGCGGTGGGCATGGCCACGAACATCCCGCCGCACAACCTGCGCGAGACGGTCAACGCCGTCATCGCATACATCGACGATCCGGCGATCGACACGCCGGGGATCATGCAGCACGTCAAGGGCCCGGAC
>JBKPDA010000241.1:0-9406 GCA_046727635.1 Actinomycetota bacterium
CTTCCACGACAGGCGCCACTTCGGGCCGGGCTGGTGCGCCACGTTCACCTGGAAGTAGCCGGTTGCGGTCGTGGTCACCGTCTGCACGTCCTTGAACGCGCGGTTGCCGTTCTGGATCACCACCTGCTGGGCGGTGCCGTCGGCGGGCCGCACCTGGCCCCACACCCGCACGCCCGAGCCGTGGCGGGTCACCCAGATCGGCAGGCGGTATGCCGCCAGGCTGGGCTTGTCCTTGCCGTTCACGAAGCGCAGGCCGGACTGGAACACGCTCAGGTCGGGCTCGTCGAACAACTCGTACTGCGAGACCGACTTCACGCGCGAGTTGCGGTACGCGATGTAGTCGGACTGGTTCAGCCACAGCGCCTGGCGGGCGAGCGAGACGCCGAAGATCGTGTCGGGCGGGTTCGTCTGGAAGCCGAACTCGGTGAGGTAGATCGGCAGGTTCTTGGCGATCCGGCCGGCGCGTGAGCCCTGCGCGAGCACGCCCGTCAGCCGGCTCAGCGTGGAGATCGTGATCTCCCCCGCGGCCGGTCGCGAGAGCGGCGGCTGGCTGCCGCCGCGGTTGTAGGGATGGTGGGCCACGCCGGTGGCTGCGAGCTTCGCGTACTTGCCGCTGCAGCCGCTGTCCTTGGCGATCCGCCCCCCCAGCTTGCGACCGCGCGAATCGAGGCAGAACACCCCCTGGTAGAACTCGACCGGCGTCAGGAAGCGGTTGCCGAGCGAGCCGGTGGTGCGCCCCAGGGGAGCGGTCTCGCCGAGCAGGATCTGATCGCCGCCGTGGCCGCTCGCCTGGTGGGACGCCGTGGCGGCGCGGAAGAGGTTGCGGTAGATCACGGCCGCGGTGGAGATGATGTGCCCGTGGACCTTCTGGCGCTGCGGGTAGAGCCAGTTGCTCTGGTTGGGCTCGTTCCAGACCGACCAGCGCGACACCCGCGGGAGACCGCCGAAGCTGCCCGAATAGCGCTTGCCCAGCGCGGCGACGAAGGCGCCGTATTCGGCCGGATCGGGCCGGCAGTGGTGGCGGACGTTGATGCTGCCGCAGCCGCCCGCCCAGGCGGGAGCCTCGACGGGCGAGAGGATGAGCGACAGCCCGCGCGCCGTCGCCTCCTTCACCAGCGCGTCGTACTGGTCCCAGGCGCCGGCGGGGTAGGCGTTCGGGTCGCTGCCGTCGAAGCCGGCCGGCTTGGTCTTCGAGTTCGGGTCGGGCGCGATCGAGTTCCAGAACACCAGCGAGTGCACGCTCGTGGCGCCCAGCGCCTTGATCTCGTCGAGCGTGGCTTGGCGCTGTGCGTCGCCCATGAAGATGAGCGAGCGGTCGTCCTGGAAGATCGATTCCTGGGTCTTCGACGCGTGCGCGGGCGCCGCTGCGAAAGCGGTCGCAGCGAGGACTGCGGAGATCAGCGGGGCGAGCAGCTTCTTCGGCATCAGGGGTTAAGTGCAGAGGTCGGGGGAAAGTTGCGGCGAGCCCGGGGCGGCTTATCATGCCGCCGCCCCATGAGTTCCCCTACCCCATGAGCGACCTTCCCACGCCTCTCGGCGTCGTGGGCGCCGGCACTATGGGCGCGGGAATCGCGCAGCTCGGCTGCCTTGCCGGAGTCGAGACGGTACTGCACGATCCCATCCCGGAAGCGCTTCAGAAGGGCGCCGAGCGGATCCGCGCCGGGCTCGAAATGGGCGCCGAGCGGGGCCGCTGGTCGGCCGACGAGGCGGCCGTCGCGGCCGAGCGCTTGCGCACGGCGGAATCGCTCGACGGGCTGGCGGCGGCCCAGCTCGTGATCGAGGCTGCGCCCGAGCGAATCGAGCTGAAGCGCGAGCTGTTCCAGCGCCTTTCAGCGGTCTGCGCCGACGACGCAATCCTCGCGACCAACACCTCGTCGATCCTCGTCAGCTCACTGGCCTCGGCGGCCGCGAAGCCCGAGAACGTGGTGGGCATGCACTTCTTCAACCCGCCGCCGCTGATGAAGCTGCTCGAGGTGATCGCGGCCGAGCAGACCGGCGAGCGCGCGGTCGAGGTCGCGCGGGCTGTAGGCGAGGCGATGGGCAAGACGGTGATCGTCGCCCGCGACGGCCCCGGCTTCGTGGTGAACCGCTGCGGCCGCCCGTTCTATGCCGAGGCCTTGCGGCTGTTGCAGGAGCGGGTGGCGAGCGTCGAGCAGATCGACCGCATCGTCAAGCTCGGCGGCGGCTTCCGGATGGGCCCCTTCGAGCTGATGGACCTGGTCGGCGTGGACGTGGGCTTCGAGGTGGCCCAGTCGTTCATGGCGCAGAGCTTCGGCGAGCCGCGCTGGAAGCCCAGCATGCTGCAGGCGCAGCTGGTGGCGGCGGGGCGGCTCGGCCGCAAGACCGGACGCGGCTGGTACTCGTACGAGGACGGCCCGCACCGTCCGGACGATCCGGAGGCGCGCGAGCCCGGCGGCGGCGCTGGGCGGGTGGTGGCGATCGCCGGCGCAGGAGCGCTTGCGGACGCGCTCCGTGAGCAAGCCGCGGGGGCCGGCTTCGACGTGCGGGACGTGGCCGACGGCGAGCCCTGGCTGATCGTCGACGCCACTGTGCCCTCGCCCATCGCGGACCCGACCGCCCCGGGCGGCGCACCGCTCGTGGTGGCCTGCGCCGATCGGAGCCTGGCGTCGCGCGGGATTCCCGGCGCGTGCGGCTTCCACCTGCTGCCGCCGATCGGCCGGCTCGTGGAGCTCACGCGCGTGCCCGCGACGAGTGACGAGGCGGCAACCGCCGCCGAGAGCTTCTTCGCCGCCCTCGGCCTCGAGCACGAGTGGGTGGAGGACGCCCCTGGCCTGGTGCTCGGGCGCATCGTCTGCGGGCTCGTGAATGAGGCGCTGTTCGCTATCGGCGAGGGTGTGGGCTCGGCCGACGACGTGGACGCCGGCCTGACGCTCGGGCTGAACCACCCGCGCGGCGCGGTGAGCTGGGGCCGCGAGATCGGCTTCGACCACGTGCTGGCCACGATCGACGGCCTCTACGCCGAGCGCCACGAGGAGCGCTACCGCGCGGCGCCGCTCCTGCGGCGGGTCGTGGCCACCGGCGAGTCCGTAGGGTAAGGCCCGCGATGCTGGCGGTGACGTTCCAGGAGCCGGGGCGTGTGGCCGTGGAGGAACGGCCGGAGCCGGAGCCGATCGAGGCCGACGACGCCGTGGTGCGCGTCGATGCCTCGGGCATCTGCGGCTCCGACCTCCACATCTTCCACGGGCGCGTGCAGATCGAGCCGGGCTTCACGATCGGGCACGAGTACGTGGGCACGGTGGTGGCGGCCGGCGACGCCGTGACCCAGGTCTCGGTGGGCGACCGCGTGCTCGGCACCTTCTCAACCGCCTGCGGCAACTGCTTCTTCTGCCGCAAGGGCCTGTTCCACAGCTGCGACCAGGCGCGCACGTTCGGGCACGGCGCCGCCCTCGGCTCGCTGCAGGGCGCTCAGGCGGAGCAGCTGCTGGTTCCCCACGCAAACATCACGCTGCGCCGCGTGCCGGAGGCTCTGTCGAACGACAGCGCGCTCTTCGCCGGCGACGTGATGGGCACCGGCTACCACGCGGTGGTGAACGCGGGCATGAAGCCTGGCGACACCTGCGTTGTGATCGGACTCGGGCCGGTGGGCCTGTGCGCGGTGATGGCCGCCGACGTGGCCGGCGCGGCTCGCGTGATCGCGATCGACACCGTGCCCGACCGCCTCGAGGTGGCGCGCTCGCTCGGCGCCGAGCCGGTGCACGCGACCGATGAGGACCCGCGCGCAGCGGTGAAGGCGGCCACCGGCGGCCGGGGCGTGGACGTGGCGATCGACGCCGTCGGCCACGGCGCGGTGCTCGACCTGGCGTGCCGGCTGGTCCGCAAGTCGGGGACCGTGTCGGTGGTCGGCGTGTACGCCGAGCGGACCGAGGTGCACATGGGGCTCGTCTGGATCAAGAGCCTGAGGCTGGTGAGCGGACAGGCGAACGTGATCGGCCACCTCGACTCGGTGCTGGCGCTGATGGCCGCGGGCCGCCTCGACCCCACCCCCCTCGTCACGCACCACATGAAGCTCTCCGAAGCCCAGGAGGCCTACGATGCGTACGACAGCCATCAGGCGCTGAAGATCGTGCTGAGCGCATGACGCAATGTCCAGACAGGACTGGGTCCCAGAACACCTCTATCCGTTCGAGAGCCACTACGCGGAAGTAGGCGGCGCCCGCGTTCACTACGTCGACGAGGGCAGCGGCCCGCCGCTGCTGCTGCTGCACGGGAACCCCACCTGGTCGTTCCTCTACCGGGACATCATCAAGGCGCTGCGGGACCGCTACCGCTGCATCGCGCCGGACCATCCCGGCTTCGGCTTCTCCACGGCGGCGCCCGGCTACGGCTTCACGCCCGCCGAGCACGCCAGCATCCTCGAGCAGTTCGTCGCCCAGCTCGACCTGACCGGACTGACGATGATGGTGCAGGATTGGGGCGGGCCGATCGGCTTCGCGGTGGCCACGCGGCATCCCGACCGCTTCAGCGCGTTCGTGATCAGCAACACCTGGGCCTGGCCCAAGGCCGACCCGGGCACGCAGGTGTTCTCGCGCGTGCTGGGCAGCAGCTTCGGCGGCTACCTGATCCTCAAGCGCAACTTCTTCGTGGAGAAGGCCATCCCCGGCTCGATGAGGCGCAAGAAGCTTTCGGAGGAGGTGATGAACGCCTACCGAGGGCCGTTCCCCACGCCCGAGTCGCGCAAGCCGGTGCACGTCTTCCCACGCGAGATCCTCCACAGCCGGCCGTTCCTCGCCGAGGTCGAGCGGGGCCTACCGAAGCTGCGCGACCGCCCCGCCCTGATCGTCTGGCCCACCAAGGACGTGGCCTTCCGGGAGCCCGAGCTGCGCCGCTGGGAGCAGCTGTTTCCGAACCACAGGACGGTTAAGCTGGAGGGTGCGGGGCACTACGTACAGGAGGAGGCCAGCGACGAGATCGCCGCCGCCATCCGAGATTGGAGCACGAGCGCACGGGACTAGCCTGGTGCGCCGCACCTGGCGCCATCTGTTCCCCCCGCTGCCGCCCGGCGAGGGCCGGCGGTCGTACGCCGAGGACCTGATGGAGCTGCGCAGCATCGCCCACGAGGCGCTGGCGCGGGAGGAGGACGTGCAGCGGCTGTTGCTCGGCGTTCGCGACGACGACCGGCTCGTGGAGATCGCGCCCGAGGCCGGGGAGATCGTGAGCCGTTACCTGGCGATGCGCCGTGAGCTGACGCGCGTCAAGTCCGCGCCGCTGCGACCGTACGCCACCGCGCTCAGCGAGGTGCTCGACTACTTCGCCCAGTTGCTCTATTACGCGATCGAGCTGCTGGCGGAGTGCTGGCGCTCCGGCCGGCTACGTGAGCAGCAGGAGCAGGTTGGCCCTATCGGCCCGCAGGCCGAGCGGCTGGAGCGGATCGTCGCCCACCTCGATCTTCTCGCCAGCGAGTTCGATTCTTAAGCGAAGTTTCCCTTCAGCGATCAGGACGCTGGTCGACCACAGGGGGAACAGATTCGGGTGGGGGCCAAGTGCGACTGCTAGCTACTTCTGGAATCCAGCCGGGGATGGTGCTTGCCGCGGACATCGTCACGGACCTGCACGCGCCCTTCCCGCTGGTGCGCGAGGGCGTGGTGCTCGACTTCGAGTACCGCGAGGCTCTGCTGCGAGCCGGCATCCATGCGGTCTACGTCCGGGACGAGCTGAGCGAGGGGATCAAGGTCTCTCGAGTGCTCAGCGAGGAGACCCGTCAGGCCGCCACGCGCGCGCTCGCCGCCGCGTTCATCGACGCGCCGGCGCTGCTGTCGAAGGGCCGCGGGCTGTCCAGCTCCGCGGTGGGCGATCTCAATCAGGCCGTGGGCTTTATCTGCGCCGATCTGGCAGACGCGGACGACGCAGTGCTCGCCCTCACCGACCTCGCCGCGGCCGACCTGTACACGCTCCAGCACTCGATCGACGTAACGGCGCTCGGGCTGCTGATCGCGCGCCGCCACTTCCACCAGTTCGGCCGGCCTACTGCCTCCGGGCCGCGGCGGACGGACGACGTGGAGGGCTACCTGCGCAAGCTCGGGCTGGGCCTGCTGCTACACGACATCGGCAAGCTGGGCATCCCCACGCCGATCCTCAACAAGCCTGAGCGGCTCGACGACCGCGAGATGGATCTGATGAAGTCGCATCCCCTGCTCGGCCTGGAGCTCCTCCCGGGCGACGCCGTGGGTCCGCTCGCGAAGACCGTGATCCGCTCGCACCACGAGCGCTGGAACGGCAGCGGCTACCCGCACGGGCTGCACGGACTCGAGATCCACGAGTTCGCACGCATAGCCGGGATCGCCGACAGCTTCGACGCCGTCACGAGCGCGCGCCCGTACGCGGCGCCAGCGCCCACCTGCGTCGGAGTGCGGGCGATCCTCGAGGGCAGGGGGACGCTCTACGACCCCGACCTCGTCGAGACCTTCCGCAGGGTGGTGGCCCCGTATCCGCCCGGCAGCGACATCGACCTGGCGGACGGGAGGCGCGGCGTGGTGGTGTCGGTGCCGCCGACGCAGCTCGACCGGCCGGTCGTGCGCGTGGCCTACAGCGCCGAAGGTCGCCGGATCGATCCGGTGGAGATCGACCTGGGCGAGCATCCGCACCTCATTCCGCGGTCGCTGCGGCTGGTTGCGTAGCGAACAGCTCGAGCCGCCAGTCGTTGCAACGCATGAAGCTGCCCTTCGGGTATTCGAACTCCAGGTCCTCGAGCAGCGTGAAGCCGAGCTTGCGGCATATGGCATTGGACGCCGTGTTCTGGACGTTCGGGAACGCGTGCATGAAGCGATGCCTGCGCTCGGCAGCAGCGAGGTCGATCGCCTGTCTCGTGCCGGCGACGGCGATGCCGCGCCCCTGGAACTCAGGCAGCACGAACCAGCCGGTCTCGTAGACCTGCTCTCCGCGCCACTCGCGCTCCCAATACCCCACCGAGCCCAACCGTTGGCCACCGTCCTCATCGACGATCGTGAACATCGCGTCAGGAGGCTCGAGTCGCAAGTAGCGCTCGTGACGCTCCTCGATCTGCTCGGCGCTCCACGCGCCACCCAGGTGCTCCATCATCACCGGGTCTCCGTGCAGCTTGTGCAGGAGTGGCAGGTCGTCCGGGCCCCACGGGTCGATGCGCACCCTCATGCCGGGTCGAAGCGTATGGGCAGCTCGATCGGTCCGGTGTTGCCGCTCGGGGGCAGGAAGCGCGGCCGGCCGTCGAGGCGCGGGTTGCGCAGCCGCCGCGCGAGGATCGGCAGCGCCTCGGACATGTCGGACTTCGCCACGTAGTGGCCCAGGCAGTGGTGGATGCCACGCCCGAAGCCGAAGTGGCGCGCCCGCTCGGCGGTGATGTCGAATCCGGCGCCGTCGAACGCCCGCGGGTCCGTGCCCGCCGCCTGCGAGAAGAGGTGGATGGTGGTGCCCTTCGCTATCGGCAGGCCGCCCCACTCGAAGTCCTCCGCGGCCTCGCGCGTGATCCACGTGACTGTGGGGTTCACGCGCATCACCTCGTCCACCGCCTTCGGCGCGAGCTCCGGCTCCGCGGCGAGCAGGTCCCACTGGTCTGGGTGGTCGATGAAGGTGCGCAGCGCCAGACCGAGCTGATTCCGCGTGGTGTCGACGCCGCCGAAGATCAGCAGCACGATGGCGTCGCGCAGCTCGCGGTCGGATAGGCGGTCGGCGTCCTCGCTCGCTTCGACGAGGCGGGTGGCGAAGTCGTCGCGTGGCCGCGCGCGACGGCCTTCGATCACGCGGTCCGCGTAGCTGAACAGCTCGGCGAGCGCTGCCTCGATGCGCTCCAGGTCGGCCTGGATCCTCACGCCGAGCGCGAGGCCGAGCGTGGACGCGTGCTCGGCGATCTCCGCCCACTCGCTCTCGGGCAGGCCGAGCAGGATGGTGGTGACGCGCGCGGCGTAGGGCGTGGCGAACTCGGACATGAACTCGCAGCGGCCGCGGGCCGCGAAGGCGTCGATCAGCTCATCCGCGAGCGCGTGGAAGCGAGGCAGCAGTGCGCGGATCACCGTCGGGGCAAACGCCGGGCTCATCAGGCGGCGCAGTCGCGCGTGGTCATCGCCTTCTCGGTTGAGCACCGAGTCCGCCCACCAGTCCACGAACGGGCCGCCGGTCACGCCGTTGTGCGCGGGCCAGGCGGCGCTGCCCTGGTGAAGCCGCTTGTCCTTCAAGAGCTCGCTCACATCCTCATAGCGCAGCACCGCCAGGCCATAGTTCGTGCGCGCGTACCAGCTCCGCTCGCGCGCGCTCATCACCTCGTCGGAGGCGAGCGAGAAGCGCTCGTCGGCCAGGTCGAAGTAGGGAACGTCGCTCATCACACGGGTTCCAGCGCGCCACGCGGCGGCACGCGGACCGCCGCGGGCACACTCGGGTGCTCGGTGCTCGGGCACCGGGCACCCAGACTCAGGTCCGGCTTGGAGACCGCATGAGCTCGATCGCGGCTTACTGCTGCGACTGTGGGGCGCTCGGCTCCCATCCAGCGCCGACAGTAGCGGGTGCCAGCAGTGCGGCTCCCGCGACGATCACGGCGAACGACACCAGGTGCAGCGCGGCGAGGGCCGTGCTGCTGCCGAGCCTGTCGCCGAACACCACGAACCCGGCCAGGATCGAGAACGCGTTGGTGGCGGCGGTCATGAGCGCGATCACGGGAAGGGCGCGCCCAGCCTGGAGGCCGCGCTGGAAGCAGAAGAAGGCGCCCACCGTGGCCACCGCGGCGGCCGCGAACCAGGGCGAGAGCAGCGCATGCGACAGGCCGTGCCGCGAGCCGATGCCGGTGAGCGCCTTGATCGCCACGTCGGCCGCGCCATAGAGCAGCCCGCCCGCGAAGCCGAGCGCGGGGGCCCGCCGCGCGCCCGAGGGGAGGATCACGAGCACCGCGGCCCCGGCGCCCAGGGCGGCGAGGAACAGGGCCAGCCGCAACGACTCGAAGTGCCCGCTCGCTCCTCCCGACTTGATGCCGGCGGCCAGCCCCGCGAGCGCGAGCGTCATCGTCGCGATGCCGAGCAACTCGGTCCGCTCGAGCACGTGCCGGAACAGCCGCCTGGCGATCGGGACGGCCAGCGCGAGCCCGCCCGCCACGAACGCCTGGACGAGCGACAGCGGCGCCCGCGCCAGGGCCCCCACGTGCATCGCCCAGCCCAGCGTGGCGACCACGAGCCCGGCCACCCACGCCCGCGACGCCAGCAGCGAACGCAGGGTGAACAGCGGCCGCAGCGGGCTGATGCTGGGTGCGCCCGACGAGCCCTCGTGCTGGAGCAGGTAGCCCACGTTGAGCGCGACCGAGGCCGCCAGCGCAAGCGCAAGTCCGACAGCCAGGGCGCTCACCGGGCCAGCCATTTCGACGCGTACTCGAGCATCAGCGGCGCGTGCGCACGCCACACGCGCCAGTTGTGCCCGCCCGGGAAGAGCGACA
>JBKPDA010000242.1:0-11240 GCA_046727635.1 Actinomycetota bacterium
GGGCCACGCTGGTGGTCAAGCTGCGCTGGACGGACTCGAGGGGGAGCGTGAACACGACCACGGTCGGCTCGCTGAACGGGTTGACCGATTGGCTGCCGTCGATGCCGCTTCCGCTGTCCACGACGCTGCCGCTGTGGCAGAGCCGCGGCACTCTGAGCGTCCAGCTGCTGTTCGACCCGGAGAACTACGGCGGAAACTGGTCGATCGACGACGTCTACATCGACCCCTACGCCCGCGGCTAACGACGCCGTGCGATGGTCTCTCTCGCCCTCGATGACATCCATGGCAGCGCGGACACGCTGCTCGAAGGATCAAAGGAGCTCCGCTCGCGCCGCGCCTCGCGGCGCGAGCTCTTCGCCGAGGGCGCGTCAGGCGCGCTCTTCCTAGCCGCCAGCGGGGCTCTGCTGGCGGCAGGCGGGGCGGGATCGGTGGTCCCGGGAAGGGTCGCTCTGCTGGTAGGGCTGTACGCGCTCTTCTCGCGCATCCGCTTCCCGGTCGGGGCGGGCTACGTCTTTCCGACCCAGCTCGTACTGGTGCCGATGCTCCTGCTGTTGCCGCCGGCCAGCGTGCCGCTGCTGGTCGCGGCCGGGCTGCTGCTGGCGGCGGCCGTGGGCTGGGCGCAGAAGCGCACGCAGCCGGAGCGGATGCTGTTCGCGGTCTCCGACGCCTGGCACGCGCTTGGCCCCGCCGTTGTGCTCGTGACCGCAGCGGCCGCCGGCGTGAGCATCACCGAGCCGTGGGTGCTGGTGCTCGCGTTCCTGGCCAGCTGCCTCGTGGACATCGTCTCGGGCCTGCTGCGCGAGGCGGCGGCGCTCGGCATCGCACCGCGGATGCAGATCGTGGCGGCGGCGCGTGCCTGCGTGGCCGACGCCTGCCTCGCGCCGCTCGGCCTTCTCGCCGCGCACGCCGCGAGGCAGAGCTTCGCGGAAGTGCTGTCCGTGCTGCCCCTGGGTGCGCTGCTGCTCCTGCTCGCCCGCGATCGCAACGCGCACATCGATCAGGCTCACAGGCGACTCGAGCTGGTGCGCCGCGAACGCGGCCGCCTGCAGTCGGCGGTGCGCCGGATGGGCGACGCGTTCGCCGCCCGGCTGGACCTCGACGCTCTGGTGCAGATCATGCTGCGGGGCTCGCTGGAGGCTCTCGACGCCGACGGCGGGCGACTCACGCTGACCGCCGGCGAGCACAATCGCGCCCTGGAGCTCGTGCCCGACGCCGACCTCGCGGCGGCGCTGGATGCGGCGGCCGGGGCCGCGGCTCGCACGAAGCAACGGGCGCAGGTGGAGTTGGGCGGCGTCTGGGCGCTGGTGTTGCCGTTCACCGTCGAGGGCGACATCTGCGTCGCCCGGCGTGAGCGCGACTTCCAGGCCGACGAGGTGGCGCTTCTTGCGGAGCTGGCGCAGCGCGCCGAGAAGGCCGCGGCGGACATCGTCTCGCACCACCAGATCCGCCATCAGGCACTGACCGACCCGCTCACCGAGCTGGCGAACCGGCGCAGCCTGCGTGCCGACCTGGAGGAGCGGCTCACCCGGCCTCCCGGATATCCGCCGTCGCTGCTCGTCGTCTTCGATCTAGATGGGTTCAAGCCCTACAACGACACGTTCGGCCACCAGGCCGGCGATGCCCTGCTCGCCCGGCTGGGCGGCAAGCTCGGCGCTGCAGCCGCGGCGGCCGGGGGCCGGGCCTACCGCCTGGGAGGTGACGAGTTCTGCCTCCTCATGGACGTGGACCCGGAAGGGCTCGACCACCACCTGGCGGCCGCCGCAGAGGCGCTCACCGAGTCGGGTGAGCAGTTCTCGATTCAGGCCTCGTACGGAGCGGTCCTCATTCCCCACGAGGCCGAGAGCAGCGATGAAGCGCTCCAGCGCGCGGACCAGCGAATGTATGCCCACAAGCACGGCCGCTCGTCGGGCGCGCGAGAGCAGCTTTCCGACGTGCTGGTTCGCGCGATGCGCGCGAAGCACCCCTACCTCGAAGGCCACGCGAGCGAGGTGGGCCAGCTCTCCGCGGCAGTCGCCCGGCGGCTCGGCGTACGCGGCGAGGAGCTCGACGAGATTGCCCGAGCGGCGGAGCTGCACGACGTCGGCAAGGTAGGCATCCCGGACGCGCTGCTTGACAAGCAGGGCCCGCTGACCGCCGACGAGTGGGACTTCATGCACCAGCACACGATCCTGGGCGAGCGGATCCTGAACGCTGCGCCGGCGCTGCGGCCGGTGGCACGCATCGTGCGCTCCACCCACGAGCGCTGGGACGGCGGCGGCTACCCGGACGGCCTTCGCGGTGAGGAGATTCCGCTCGCCGCTCGAATCGTCGCCGTCTCCGACGCGTACGACGCGATGACCTCGGACCGCAGCTATCGGCCGGCGTTGTCGCGCGAGGACGCGTTGCGCGAGCTACGTGCGGCGTCCGGAACCCAGTTCGACCCGGCGGTGGTTGCGGCGTGCCTCGAGGAGCTCGACGGCACTTCCCCCGAGCACATCGACCCGGAGCTCGAGCTGAGCGTGGTTGGCGAGATCAGCGCCCACGTGCGCGATCTGCTCGCGCAGCCCGCCGCCTAAAGACTCATTGGCGCGCCGGAACTCCTGGCGCGCCGGCGTTTTCGTACGGCCAAGATGCGTCGGATCCTGGTGATTGCGGTACTCGCCGCGGCGGTCGCGACCGCAGTGGGGGTCGCCGTGGCAAAGCCCGGGAAGCGCGCCGCAGCCGCCAAGCGGCCCAACATCGTGTTCGTCCTCACCGACGACCTGTCGTGGGACCTCGTCCGCTACATGCCGCACGTCCAGCAGCTCCGGCAGCAGGGCGTCACGTTCTCGCACTACTACGTCACGGACTCGCTCTGCTGCCCCTCGCGGTCCTCGATCTTCAGCGGCCGCTTCCCGCACGACACCGGCGTCTTCACGAACAAGCCGCCCGACGGCGGCTTCGGCTACTTCCACTCCCACGGCGGGGAGCAGTCCACCTTTGCCACTGCCCTCCACGACGCGGGCTATCGCACGGCGATGATGGGCAAGTACCTGAACGGGTACATGCCGGCCGGCCTTGTCGACGGCAAGCGGCTTTACGTCCCTCCGGGCTGGGACGAGTGGGACGTGGCCGGCAACGGCTACCCGGAGTTCAATTACAACCTGAACGAGAACGGTCACCTGGTCTCGTACGGCAACCAGCCGCAGGACTATCTAACCGACGTGATCGCGGGCAAGGCCGTGAGCTTCATCAACAATGCCGCGGCCGCGAACAAGCCCTTCGCGATCGAGCTGGCCACGTTCGCGCCGCACGCGCCGTACACACCGGCGCCCCGCGACGCGAACGACTTCCCCGGCCTCAGGGCGCCGCGACCGCCCTCGTTCAACAAGCAGAACACCAAGCCGCCGCGCTGGCTGAGCGGGCACCCGCCGCTCACGCCGGCCCAGATCGCGACCATCGACCGCAGCTACCGCCTGCGCGCCCAGGCGGTGCAGGCCGTGGACGACATGATCGCGAACATCGAGACCACCCTGAAGGCGCGCGGGATCGCGGACAACACCTACATCGTGTTCAGCTCCGACAACGGTTACCACATGGGCGAGCACCGCCTGACACCGGGCAAGATGACCGCGTTCGAGCACGACATCAACGTTCCGCTGGTGGTGGCGGGCCCGGGCGTGCCGGCTCGCAAGATCGTCAGCGCGACCGCCGAGAACATCGACCTCCGGCCAACGTTCAGCCAGCTCGGCGGCGCCGACATCCCGCCGAACGTGGACGGTCACAGCCTGGTGTCGCTGCTACACGGTGGCAGCGAGAACGGCTGGCGCAAGTCCGCGCTCGTCGAGCACCACGGCCCGGACACCGAGAGAGGGGATCCCGACCTGCCGATGCCCGGCAGCGGCAACCCGGCCACCTACGAGGCGCTGCGCACCGGCTCGATCGTCTACGTGGAGTACCAGAACGGCGAGCGCGAGTACTACGACCTCCGCCGCGACCCATTCGAGCGCCACAACACCTACGGCCGGCTGAACGCGAAGCAACGCGCGCGCTTCCACGACGCGTTGAGCGCGATCGAAAACTGCCACACCGGCAAGACCTGCTGGGCGGCGCAGCGGAAGCCCGGTTAGACCGGTTCGAGCACGTCCACGAGCGCGAACTGGCCTGGCGTCCGAGCGGGGAGAGTCGGCGTCCAGGAGCGATCCACCGACCGCATCGACTCCGGGTCGGCGTCGATGAGGCCCACGAGCACCTCGCCGACGATGCGCCCGCCCACGGGTCCCAGCCGGTCTCCGTCGCCGACCATGTCGGCCTCGCGCAGCACGTACAGCCAGAGCGGCGTCTCGCCTTCCCAGCCCTGGTCCTGCAGCCCCACCTCGTCGGCCGTGAGCTCGCGCACGCCCAGGTGGCGGGCCACCGCCTCGCCCGGGGGGATGCCCATGGCCTGACCCCGCTGGAGGTCACGCACCGCCAGGGAGGCGTAGTCAGAGCCCGGCGCCTCGCCCGCGATCTGGTAGGGCAGGTCGATCAGCGACCGCGGCAGCCGGCCGTCGAGCCGCTTGGCCCGCTGGGCCGGCGCGGACGGATCGACGTCGAAGAACAGCGGCCAGTCCACGGTCTCATCCGGCCCCACCGCGCCGAACCCCATCAGGTCCGGGAACAGCGGCACGGGACCCAGTCGGTCGTTCACCTGGTAGCTGTGCCGCACCTGGCTGTGGCCGTATCGGTAGGCGCCGTCGGCGAACTCGAGCGGGATGAACACGCCGTCGGACACGTCGAAGTAACGCGACCCCTCGCGCAGTAGCTCGGCCACCAGCTCCTCGCCCACCAGCTGAGGGAGGAAGTCGTGCAGCACGATCCACTGGTAGTGCCACATCGCCGCACGGCGCGCCTCCTCGAACAGCTCGCCCTGGGCCACGCCGTCCTCGCGCAGCCGATCGATCAGGCGGTTGTGCATCCGTAGAAACGCGACGTGAAGCTGGTTCACGAACAGGTGCACGTCGTTGCGCGGGTCCCCGAGGAGCGCGATGCCCTGCTCGTTGCGAGGCACGTCTCCACCGCCGTGGGGATGCTCCGTCACGAGCAGCTTGGCCGGGTCGTCGCGATCGAAGAGATACGGGCTGCCGGTGGGCCCGCCCCCGTACACCGCCTCGAGGTTGATCCGCGGCGAGCGGAAGTTGTGGACGAACTCGGGGTCGGCGTGGTGGGTGAGGGGAGAGCGGTCGGCGGTGATGTCGTGAGCTACGAACTGCCCGAAGAAGGGCCAGCCCGCGGCGACCCGCGAGTCGTCCACGCCCGCGTCGGCGGCGAGCGCGCTCCCGTCGCACAGGCCTCCCGTCCGGCCGAGAGTGTGCAGCTGCTCGTCCACGGAGTCGAGCGAGTCGAGCTCCGGGAACAGCCGCCCGTAGCGACCGCCTTCCACCGGCGCATCGACCCTGCCGGGTGCCAGGCAGTGGTCGCGTGCTGGTATCGGCCTCGCGGGAACGGCCACCGCAAAGGCCCGGTCGCTCACGACTGCAGCTCGAACGCGAGGTCGTCCACGTAGCACCAGAACCAGTGCTCACCCGGCTCGATCGAGCGGATGATGGGATGGCCGGTGGCGTGGAAGTGGGCCGTGGCGTGTCGGTTCGGCGAGTTGTCGCAGCAGCCAACCTCGCCGCAGATCATGCACTCGCGCAGGTGCACCCACGTGCTGCCGATCTTCAGGCATTCCGAACAGCCCTCGGTGCTCGACGGAGTGACCTGCAGGTCGATCTGATCGAGGTGTGTGCAAGTGGCGCCGGGCATCGCCCTTTTCAGGGTAGCTCCGCGTGCAAGGACGCGGCCGTTCCGAACGAGATAGTCCGGTACGAGATGGTTAGTCGATAGTCCTATCTGCTGTTAAGATCCTGTGCATGGGAGTGGTTCAGAACGGTGTCGCCGGCGGCGCCGCTGTAGTTGACGCACCGCGGCCGCTGGCCGCCAACCTAGCGTGGCTTCTTTCGCAGGCGAGCTACGCGCTCGCCACCCAGCTCACGGTGGCGCTTCAGGACCTTGGGGTATCGCCGCGAGCGCACTGCGTGCTCTCCACCGCAATGACCGGTGAGCTCACGCAGACGGAGCTCGCTCACGCCGTCGGGCTCGACAAGACCACGATGGTCGTCACTCTCGACGAGCTCGAGGCGGCCGGGTTGGCCGAGCGCCGGCCGTCGAAGACGGACCGCCGCGCCCGCGTGATCGCCGTGACCAAGTCCGGCGCGAAGAAGGTCGCTCAGGCCGCTGAGGTGGTGGAACGCGTCCAGGCCGAGGCCCTGGCCTCGCTCCCCGCGCGCGAGCGCGAGGTCTTCGTGGAGTCGCTCGCCTGCCTCGTAGCGGGCCATCTCGGCGCTCCGGTCGAGTGCGGCGGGGTCCGCCGGCGCGAGCCGCGCTCCTAGTCGCGTCAGCGGCTTCATTACCTCGGACGTAAAGTCCTCCCGCGCGAGATGATCTCGTTCGGAACGATCTGCTACGGTTCCGTTTACCGTCGCATCGACTCATAGGAACCTGCGCATGACCGATACCGCCCCCGCCGTGAACGACCGCCAGCGCTGGATCGCCCTCGTGGTGCTCTGCCTTGGCTTCCTGATGATCATCCTCGACGCCACGATCGTGAACGTGGCGCTGCCCACTATCCAGAAGGATCTCGGCTTCTCGCAGTCGGGCCTTGCGTGGGTGGTGAACGCCTACCTGATCGCGTTCGGCGGCCTGCTGCTCCTCGCGGGGCGCATCGGCGACCTCATCGGTCGCAGGCGCGTGTTCCTGATCGGCCTGGTGATCTTCACCGCGGCCTCGCTCTTGTGCGGCGTCTCGCAGAGCAAGGGCCTGCTGATCGGGGCGCGCTTCGTGCAGGGCGCGGGCGGCGCGCTCACCTCCGCGGTCATCCTCGGGATGATCGTGACGATGTTCCGCGAGCCGCGCGAGCAGGCGAAGGCGATCGGCGTCTACAGCTTCGTCGCGTCGAGCGGCGCGTCGATCGGCCTGCTGGCCGGCGGCGTGCTCACGCAGACCATCAACTGGCACTGGATCTTCTTCGTGAACCTGCCGATCGGCATCGCCACCCTCCTGCTCACCCGCCGGCTGATCGCCAAGGACGAGGGCATCGGGCTCGACAAGGGCGCCGACGTTCCGGGCGCGGTGCTGATCGTCGGTGCGCTGATGCTCGGCGTGTACACGATCGTCGAGGCTCGCGACTACGGCTGGGGCTCGCTCCACACGCTGGGGCTCGGCGCCGTCGCCATCGCTTTGCTCGCGGGCTTCATCGCACGCCAGGCGACCGCGCGCAACCCGCTGATGCCGCTGCGCGTGTTCCGGTCGCGCAACGTCTGGGCGGCCAACCTCATCCAGTGGCTGATGGTGGCGGGCATGTTCGGGATGTTCTTCCTGGGCGCCCTCTATCTGCAGCGCGTGCTGGGCTTCGACCCGATAGAGGTGGGCCTCGCCTTCCTGCCGGTCTCGCTCGGCATCGGCGTGATGTCGCTCGGCTTCTCGGAGCGCCTGATCACCCGCTACGGGGCGCGGACCACGCTCATCCCGGGGCTGGTGCTGATCATCGTCGGCCTGGCGCTGTTCGCGCGCGCACCAGTGGACGCCAACTACTGGATCGACATCCTGCCCACGATGCTGTTGCTCGGCATCGGAGCGGGCGTGGCCTTCCCGGCGCTGATGACGCTCGCGATGTCGGGTGTCACGCCGGAGGAGGCGGGCCTCGCGTCCGGCCTCGTGAACACCACTCAGCAGGTGGGCGGGGCGCTCGGCCTGGCGGTGCTGGCCACGCTCTCCACCACCCGCACCGACGGACTGGTCAGCGACGGCGTGTCCACCGCGAACGCACTGACGAGCGGATACCACCTCGCCTTCATCATCGGAGCGGGCCTGGTGGCGGTGGCGATCAGCCTCGCCGTGTCCGCCCTGCGACCGCCTCGGGCCGCCGAGCAGCCGGAGGGCGCGTTCGAGGCTGAGCTGCAGTCCGAGGCCGCCTAGACAAAGCTCGCGGGAGGCGCCGAGCCTAGACGGCGCCTCCCGCGGATCCAACCGCGTGGTACCGTCGCGCGCCCGTGCGCGCCGTTCAGATCACCGATCTCAGCGGGCCGGACTCCGCGCTCAGCCTCGTCGACATCCCGGAGCCCGAGCCCTCGCACCCGATGACGCCCGGCAGCGGCGTACTGGTGGACGTGTACGCGGCCGGCGTGTCGTTCCCCGAGGTGCTACAGACGCGCGGCGAGTACCAGATTAAGCCCGAGCTGCCGTTCGTGCCCGGCAGCGAGGTGGGCGGCGTCGTGCGCTCCGCCCCTGACGGGAGCGGGCTCGCGGTCGGCGATCGCGTGGCCGCGTTCTGCATGCTCGGCGCCTTCGCCGAGGTGGCCGTGGCGCCCGCACCGCTCGTCTTCAAGCTGCCGGACGCGTTCGACTTCGCGCAGGGCGCCAGCCTGGTCCTCAACTACCACACGGCCTACTTCGCGCTGAAGCTGCGCGGGCGATTGACCGACGGCGAGACCGTGCTCGTGCATGGCGCCGCCGGCGGTGTCGGCACAGCGGCGCTCCAGGTGGCCAAGGGCCTCGGCGCGCGAACGATCGCGGTGGTGTCGAGCGATGAGAAGGAACAGGTGGCGCGCGACGCCGGCGCCGACCACGTGGTCCGCTCGGACGGACCGTGGAAGGACCAGGCCAAGGAGCTGTCCGGCGGCGGGGTGGACGTGGTGATCGACCCGGTGGGCGGCGACCGCTTCACCGACAGCCTGCGCTCGCTGCGCGAGGGCGGCCGCGCGGTGGTGGTGGGCTTCACGGGCGGCTCGATTCCCGAAGTGAAGGTGAACCGCCTGTTGCTCAACAACATTGACGTGGTGGGCGCCGGCTGGGGCGCCTACGTGCTGTCGAAGCCCGACATCCACGGGGAGATCGACGCTGCGCTGCGCCCGATGATCGACGCCGGCATCGTGCGCCCGATCGTGGGAGCGCGCTTCCCGCTCGAGCAGGCAGCCGAAGCGCTCAAGCTGATCGACGGCCGCGGCGCCACCGGCAAGGTGGTGCTCGACGTGCGGCCCGGCGAATAGAGAAGGGCCCCGCCGGAGCGGGGCCCCTCACACTCGTTCCCCAACGAGGTTTTCAGCGGGCGAGCCGGACCGTGACGGCGGTTGTCGTGCCGTTGGCACTGACGGTCACCTTCGCGCTCACCTTCTGGTGGTGGGCGAGGCGCTTCCGGACCGCATGCAGGGTCTTCTTCGGGATCCGCAGCTTGAGCGTGACGCGCTGGCCCGCGGCGATAGTTGTCGTGGTCGAGCCGAGCGCGCGCCCCGACACCTTGCCGCTCGCCGACAGCGTGACCTGTCCGACGCTGGTGGCGGCGACGGTGACGAAGCCGCTCTTGATCGACTCGCGCGCCGGGGTGACCAGGCTCACGAACGAGCCGGCCTTCACGGTGATCGCGCCGGTCTGGTTCCCTGCGGTGGGCGGCGTCGGCGTGGACGTGGGCGACGGCTGGTGAGGGGCTGCGGGAATGGGCGGCGCGCCCTGCGAGCAGTTCAGCTGCTGCGTCGGGTCGGATGGGCACGCGTCCTGCGTCTCGTCGCCGTAGCCGTCGTGGTCCGCGTCCGGCTCGAGCGTCGCGGCGATGTTCACGTGCCGCCCGTCCGACTCGGTCAAGAGCTGGCTGGCGCCGATCGGGGCGAGCACGTCGAAGTTGCTGCTCACCTTGTCGCCGCTGTTGAGCGTGTAGTACTGCTGGTCGGCGGCCGTCACGGCGATGCCGAGGTGCACGCCCGCCGCCACCGGAATCTGCGTCAGCGTCGTCGCGGTCTCGCCGAGATTGAAGTCCCGGTACGGGGTCTCCGCGATCAGCGTGTACTGGCCCGCTCCCGGGCCCGGCTCGAACAGCCTGAGCCGCGCCGCGGTGGCCTTCGTGACGTCCCGGAACGTCCAGGAGGTGATTACGCCGCCGCCCGCGGGCACCACATACGGCACGGAGCCGGGAGCTGTCTGGGTTTGCAGCTGACCGCAGTTGGTGCAGCCGCCGAGGCCGGCGAGGCCCGGAGCGATTCCTCCGAGCGATGTGGCGGCCGCCGCGGGAGCCGCGGTCACCGCGAGCGCACCGGCCGTGAGTAGGAGAGCTAGTCGTGAGTTCATGCCCACGACGTTCCCATCGCGCGATGCCCGGGTCTGTGCGGGCGGCAGGCGTTTGCGGCTTCGGCTCTCCGAAGGTCAGTCGCGCAGGTAGGCCAGCACGGCCAGCACCCGCCGGTGCTCGTGGCCCGTCGTTGGCAGGCCCAGCTTTCCGAAGATGCTCGTCACGTGGTACTCCACGGCGCGCTCGCTCACGTCGAGCTCACCCGCGATCGCGCGGTTCGACAGACCCTCCGCCATCAGCTCGAGCACCTCGCGCTCCCGCGGCGTGAGCGTGGTCAGGGGCCCTTCGGAGTGGCTGCCCACCATGTGCGAGACCACCTCGGGATCGAGGGCCGAGCCGCCCTCGGCCACACGCGTGACCGCGTCCGTGAAGCGGGTCACCTCGCCGACGCGGTCCTTGAGGAGGTAGCCCACGCCGTTCGCGCCGCCCTCGAGCAGCCGCATCACGTAGTGCTCGTCCACATACTGGGACAGGACGAGGATGCCGACCTCCGGCAGCTCGGAGCGAATCTGCTCGGCAGCCACGAGCCCGTCGTCGGCGCCGCCCGGAGGCATGCGGATGTCCACCACCGCCACGTCGGGGCGGCACTTGCGCACGGTTGCGAGCAGCTCTTCCGCGTTGCCTACCTCGGCCACCACCTCGAAGCCCGCGTTCGACAGCACGCGAGCGATGCCCTCGCGGACAAGCACGGCGTCCTCGGCTATCACTACGCGCACGGGAAGCTCGCTCGCACGAGGGTGCCCTCGCCCGGAGGACTGTCCAGCTCCAGCGTGCCGTCGAGCGCGCTCACGCGATCGGCCAGACCGCGCAGACCGGAGCCCTGCTCGGGATCGGCGCCGCCGCGGCCGTTGTCGCGCACCTCCACCACGAGCGACTCGCCCTCGCGGCTCAGCTTCACGCTCGCGTGCGACGCACCGGAGTAGCGCGCCACGTTGGTCAGCGCTTCTGCCACCACGAAGTAGGCAGCGATCTCCACCAGCGGCGGGAAGCGTTCCTCCGGCACATCGGACAGCTCCACCGGAAGCTTCGACGACCGGATCAGCCCGCCGAGCGCCGGACCCAGGCCGCCGTCGGTGAGCACGGCCGGATGGATGCCGCGAGCGAGCTCGCGCAGCTCGATGGTGGCGTGCTCCAGGTCCTCCAT
>JBKPDA010000243.1:0-4713 GCA_046727635.1 Actinomycetota bacterium
GATCGCGTCGAGCCATCCGTGGCTTGCGGCCTCGTGCAGTGCAGTGGCGCCGGGGTGGTGAATCGTTTCGCGTCGGTTGGGATCGGCGCCATTCGCGAGCAGCAGGGCGATCATGGCGATGTCGCCACGCCCGACGGCGGCAGAGAGCGGGCTCTTCGGGTAGGTGTCGGCATCGACCTGCGCGCCGCGGGCGATCAGTGTGTTGACCACGTCGGTCTGCTCGTTGACGACCGCCCACCGGAGACCTTCGCCGAGCACCTCCTGATCGTTGTCCGTGGGCTGCCAGCGGGGGAAGCCGCTGTGCGGTCGATAGAACCCCCGGTGTGCCCCTGCACCGGGACTGAGGGTGCCATCGCCGCCCACGAGCTCGTCGATCAGCTCGAGGCGGCCGAGCCCGGCGGCGGCCCTCAGGTTGCGAGGCGCGACGCCTCGCTCGGCGAGCAGCTCCGCCGCCTGGCGGTGTCCCCAGAAGAGCGCGACGATCAGCGGCGTCCCGCCGTCGCCGCGCGCCGAGACCTCCACCGGGGCGCCCGCCTCGAGCAGCACCTGCGCCAGCACCGGCAGGCCTCGGTAGGCGGCCTGGTGGAGGGCGGTCCAGCCGTGCGCGTTCGCGTGCCGGACCTCAGCGCCCCGTTCGAGCAGCAGGGCCACGAGTCGCTCGTCACAGGTCGCGGTCGCCATACCGAGCAGGTCGTTGCCGTTGGTCCCAACCGCCCGTACCAGGTCGGGGAACCGGTCCAGCTGCTCTCGGAGGCCCTCGACGTCGTGGCGCTCGACCGCACGATAGGCGCGGGCGAACGGTTCGCCGCCCTCCCGCAGCGACGCCACGTGTCGCCGCAACGCACCCCAGCTCGCGAAGCCGTGCTCGCGGGCAATCACTGCGCGAGCGCCCTGCTCGGTAACCGGGGCGTCCCAGCGCCGGAACTCTTCAACCGCCCCGTCGGTTCCGTCTTCGGCCGACGCCCGCAGCCCGAACGCCCGGCCCTCGTAGTAGTCGAGGTCCTCGTGGTAAGCGTGCTGCAGCCCCGGCCCGTGGGCCTGCAGGCGCTCCACATAGGACCGCAGCCGAGGCCACGACGCGAAGCCGTATTCGCGCGCGAGCACGAGCTGCGCACCCGACAGCTTCAGCGGCACACCTGGATCGGGATGGTTGGCGGCGACCCGCGTAATCGCGTCCTTGTCGCGGGCACGATGCGAGCGAAGCAGCGCCTTTGCCTGCTTTCTCAGCTGCTCGAGGCTTGGGGCCTCCGGGAGAGAGGGGTTCAACGCAGCCTCCTTTCAGAAGGTGCCCGTGTCCGCTCGCGCCGGGCTGAAAGAAGGTTGCCTTCGCTGTTGGTGTGATCCAGGGTGGGCTACGCCCTTTCGGCGGACACGTGGCGGCCCCGGCCGCGCACCGTCAAGGCTACCGTTCCAGGATGGCGATCGACTGGGGAAACGACTAACGCAGGCTCCGACCGAACCGATCTGCCCGCTGGTCCTCGCGCTGCTTGCGAGCGGACCGCACAGCGCGCATCAGATCGCCCGAGCGCTGAGCCAACCTCGACCGGGCAGGTCCCAGACCGGCTACTGGGCCGTCACGAGCGCGCTTGATCGCTTACAGGCCGTCGGGCTCGCAGCACCACGGGCGGGTGGCGCTCGGGACCGGGTCTACACCATCACTCGTCGAGGTCGCTCGGAGCTGGCGCTGCAACGCCTGCTCTGGGCGACTGTCCTGCACCGCCTCCCACTGGCGGTCAGCGCGAACTGAGCGCGGTCTCCGCCGCCGGGCGGCCGTCCTGTTCTTTGGCGTCGGCGAGTGCGCGCGCGGCTGGGACGCCCCCGCGGATGAGCTGGTAGGCGAGCGCGCCGAGGGCGGCACCGACCAGCGGGCCCGCAACGTAGACCCAGAAGTCGGTCCAGGTGCCCGATACCAGCGCCGGGCCGAACGAGCGGGCGGGGTTCATCGAGGCACCGGTGACCGGCCCGCCGAAGAGGGCGTCGAGCCCAACGGTACCCCCAATCGCGATCGCCGCCGCGGCCCCGACGGCGCGGGTGTCGGTGGCGACGGCCATGATCACGAACATCAGCACCGCGGTGAGCACCAGCTCGTAGACGAACGCGCTGCCGGCGGCCACGGATGGCACGGTGGAGCCGAGGTGGGCGGGCTTGTCGGTCCACACAGCGAGGAGCGCGAGCGCGCCGCCGGTCGCGCCGGCGAGCTGTGCGCCGATGTAGATGACCGCCTCGCGCGGCGAGAAGTGCCGGGTGAGCGTGAAGGCGATCGTCACGGCCGGGTTGATGTGCGCGCCGGAGAGGTGGCCCGTGGCGTAGATCATGGCCATGATGATCAGCCCGAAGACGAGGCTGACGCCGACCGAGCCGAGCGCGCCGTCGTACTTCTGGTTGGTGACGATCGCGCCGCACCCTGCGAAGACGAGCGCGAACGCAGCTAGAGCCTCGGCGCTGGCGCGCCGCCAGAGTGGAAGCGAGCTGTCCATCCGTTAGTGCTGCGCTGTCTCCAGTACGGCGCAGGTCTCTTCCCGCAGGCATTCGCGGGCGCGCCTGTGGACGAGCGTGAAGATGTGGCTGCGGATCGGAACGTCGTCGTAGTCGTCGAGGATCCGGTCGGCGCAACCGCGAATTACTTCGGCCGGCCGGTCATCGCCGAACTCCTTGATCAGCTCCGGAAGCAGCTTCGCGAGCCGGAACCGGTGTGACGTGGGATCGGTGCGAATCGCGTCGATCTTTTTCAGCGCGAGGTCTTTGACGCGCTCGTCGATCATGTCGCGGATCTCGCGCACTTCCTCGAGCGGCTTGCCGGCCGGGTCCGGGATGTCCCAGTCGTCCACGGTCGTCGGCACGTAGGGACAGACGTCGCCACAGCCCATGGTTACCGCCCAGTCGGCGTGCAGCTGCATCTCGACCGACAGGCGCTTGGGCTTGCGCTTGGACAGGTCGACACCGACCTCGGCCATCACCTCCACGACCTCGGGCCAACACTCGCGCACCGGGGTCGAGCCCGCCGACTCGGCCCGCACGTCCTCGGGTGCGTAGCGCTCGAACAGCGCGTGGGCCATCTGCGACCGTCCCGCATTATGTGTGCATACGAACAGCACGTACTTCATATCTCCCTCCCCTCTATGCGGCGGTGACCAGCTTCTCGGCGAACTCGCCCGGCAACCCCGCCGCCGCCACCTCCCGCGCGACCGTCTCGGCGTCATAAGCGACACGCTCGATCGTTACGCTCACTTCCCCATCCGCGGGCTCGAGAACGGCGAACGCCCCGCGCGGGTCGCCGTCCTTCGGCTTGCCGATCGAGCCGCAGTTCACGAAGCGCACACCCGCGTAGTCGTGGATCCACGGCTTGTGCGTATGGCCGAACACGAGCACCCGATCGGTCTCCGCCGCGGCCAGGCGCTCATACAGCGATGCCGGCTTGTCCTCGAACAGGTACTCGTTCACCTTGCGGGGCGACCCGTGCACCAGGTGCACGCCCAAGTCGCCGACGTGGAAACGCAGGTCGAACGGCAGCTGCCGCATGAAGTCCTTCGACGCCTGATCGGTGTTGACCAGCGTCCACTCGACGGACTGCTGGCCGAGCTCGCGGTCGTGCTGGGTGATGTACGCGCAGCCGCAGTCATGCTCGTCGCGCGCGATCGCGTAGTCGTAGTTGCCGTAGATCGTCGGGATCTCCCGCTGCTGAATCAGCGCGCAAACCTCGTTCGGGTGCGGGCCGTAGCCGACCAGGTCGCCGCCGCAGTAGATCCGCTCGATGCCGAGCTCTTCGATGCGCCCCAGCGCAGCCTCGAGCGCAGGCAGGTTCGCGTGGATGTCGGTGATTACCGCGACCCGCTCGCTGCTCATCACTCAGCCACCGATCGCAATTGGCGTGAGCTGCGCGACAAGCGCCTCTACCCGCGTCCTTATGTCGTCACGGACCTGGCGCGCGACCTCTATCGGCTGGTCCGCGGGGTCGGCGATCTCCCAGTCCTCATAGTGCTTGCCGGCATAGATCGGGCAGGCGTCGCCGCAGCCCATCGTCACGACCACGTCGGCGGCACGCACCACCTCCTCCGTCAGCGGCTTCGGGAACTCGGTGTGGATGTCGACCCCGATCTCCCCCATCGCCTCGACCACGGTCGGGTGGATCTCCTCGCCCGGCAGCGAGCCCGCGGAGCGCACGCCGATCCAACCGTCCGAGAGGTGGTGCGTCAGCGCGGCGGCGATCTGCGAGCGGCCGGCATTACGCACGCACACGAACAGCACTTCCGGCTTGGTCTTCTCCACCCGGCCCTCGGCCTGCGCCAGAGCCCACAGACGGTCGCGAGCGAAGCGCCCCGCCAATAGCGGCAGAAAGTTCACCATCCGGCCCTGGCCGCGCTGCTCGAGCTCGCTATGGCACTCGCCCACAAAGCGCGCGATCGTCTCCCGCGACCAGATCCCCCGGAACTCCTCGGCCAAGCGCCCGACCTCCCGCTCCAGGTTGCGGTCGGCGCTGAACTCGAACGACTGCTCGCTCATGACCACCCTCCTCGGCGTGCTGAGCCTATCCTATCTATTGACAGCTCTCGATTCAATAGATATAACTGGATTGATGACCATCGATCTGGAGCTGGTCCCCAAGCAGAAGCGGCCGCCCGGCGAACCGTGTTGCGAGCCCGTCGTCTATCCCGACGTCGAGCGTGAGCAGGCCGCCCGGATGGCCGAGGTTGCGAAGGCGCTCGGCGACCCCAT
>JBKPDA010000244.1:0-4093 GCA_046727635.1 Actinomycetota bacterium
GCTGGTGGACGAGATCGCGCGGCTGGCCGCCGACGGCGTGCGCGAGGTGACGCTGCTCGGCCAGAACGTGAACTCGTACGGACGCGACCTGCCGAAGGAGACGCGGACGAGCTTCTCGGAGCTGCTGCGTGCAATCGACGCCGTGGATGGGATCGAGCGCATCCGCTACACGAGCCCGCATCCGAAGGACATGCGCGAGGACGTGATCCGCGCCCATGCCGAGCTGCCGGCTCTCTGCGAGCACATCCACCTGCCGCTGCAGTCCGGCTCGAGCCGGATCCTCAAGGCCATGCGCCGCACCTACAACCGCGAGCGCTACATGGATCGCGTGGCGCTGATCCGCGAGCACGTGCCGGACTGCGCGATCACCACAGACATCATCGTCGGCTTCCCGGGCGAGACCGAGGGAGACTTCGAGCAGACGCTCGAGGTGGTGGAGTCGACACGCTACGACGGCGCCTTCACCTTCATCTACTCGCCACGCCGCGGCACCGACGCGGCCGAGTTGCCCGAGCAGGTGCCGCACGACGTGAAGCGAGCGCGCATGGAGCGCCTCGTGGAGCGTGTGCAGCGCATCCAGCTCGAGCGGGCGCAGCGCTTCGTGGGCCGCACGATGGAGGTGCTGGTGGAGGGCCCGTCGCGCACGGACCCGGAGAAGCTCCGTGGCCGCACGCGCCACAACAAGACCGTGAACTTCACCGGCCTCGCGCGCCCCGGCGAGCTCGCGCAGGTGGAGATCACGGGCGCGACCAGCACGACGCTCGCCGGCGAAGAGCTGCTGCTGTCGCGCGTCGCGTAAAGCCGGCGCGCCGCCGGCGATGCCCGACGTAATCGCGATCTTCGGTCCCACCGGGATCGGCAAGACGGCCGTGGCGATCGAGCTGGCCGAGCTGCTGCGGGCCGGTGGCGAGGACCCGATTGCCATCTCGGCGGACGCGCTGCAGGTGTACCGCGGCCTGGAGACGCTGAGCGGGGTTGCGAGCCCCGAGGAGCAGGAGCGACTGGAGCATCGCCTGGTGTCGTTCGTGCGCGCGACGAACACGTTCTCGGTGGGTGAGTTCATGCCGCTGGCGCATGCAGAGATCGACGACGCGCTGGCCGAGGGGCGGCGCCCGATCGTGGTGGGCGGCACGGGCCTCTACCTGCGCGCCGCCCTGACCGAGCTCGACCTGCAGCCGCCGCCACCGGCGGCCGTGAGGGCGCGCTGGACCGAGGAGGTGGAACGGCGCGGTTCGGAGGAGCTGCACCACGAGCTGCTCGACCGAGCGCCGTGGGCGGTGGAGGGGATCGCGCCCAGCGACAAGAGCCGCATCATTCGCACGCTCGAGCTGCTCGAGATGGGCGAGCTGGAGCCGCGCGAGGGCGACTCGCAGCTGTGGACCGAGGAGATGCGGCGCCCGACTGTGCTGGCCGGCCTGACGATGGAGCGCGGGGAGCTGTATCGGCGGATCGACGAGCGGGTGGACGCGATGGTGGCTGCCGGCGCGGCAGAGGAGGTGCGCCGCGTGGAGGAGGCCGGCGCGTCGCGGACCGCGCGCAAGGCGCTCGGCTATGAGGAGATTTTGGCGGGCGACGTCGAAGGGATGAAGCGCCGCACGCGGCAGTACGCGAAGCGTCAGCTCACCTGGATGCGCAAGCTGGCGGGCGTGCACACGATCGATGTGACCCGGCGTGAGCCTGGGGACGTGGCCGGCGAGATCCTCGGGCTCACGACTCCGCGCGCCTAGCCACCGTTCGAAGCAGCTCGAGGCGCACGAAACGCATGAAGGGCGCCACCAGCAGCCACACCGGGCGAAAGCGCATCCAGGCGCCGCGATCGGTGCACCAGACGCGGACCTCGGCCATGATCTCCGAACCGCGGTCGTGCTCGCGCACACAGGTCATCACGGCGCCCTTGGCCCGATTCGGGGGCGCGTATTCCTTATAGTCCGCCGCCGACTCGAAGTGGGCGAAATCGCCCCGCGGCGACCAGAGGCAGCCCGCTATCCCTGAGATCGAGTAGTGGTCGCCCTCCTCCAGCAGCGTGAAGACCCCCGACCTGAACAGCTCCCTGAACGTGGTTCCAGCCGGCGGCGCCTGCGGTCCGAGCCGCGCTCCGATCAGCGGGCGCAGTATGCGCGTGTCCTGGATTCGGGTGTGCGCCGCCGCCTCCCAGAGCGCGTCTGGCGCCGCGCGAGACGCGCGCCGGTGCACCGAGCGCACGTGGTAGTCGGGGAGCCAGGAGTCGAGCGAGGGGGCCAAGTGCGGTTCGAGAAGTGGCAGGCGCTCGGAAACGACTACATCATCGTGGAGGAACGCGAGCTGCCCTTCGAGCTCACCTCGCGGCGGGTGGAGCTCTTGTGCGCGCCGCACATGGGCGTGGGGTCGGACGGAGTGCTGGTGCTCTCGGAGGAACCGGGGTACGTCGCGCGGCTGCGGATCTTCAACCCCGACGGCTCGGAGGCCGAGCTGTCGGGCAACGGCGCGCGGGAGGCGATCCTCTACCTGCGCCGGAACGGCTGGACCGACCAGGACGACTTCTCGATCATCACGGCGGCCGGAGAGATCAGGCCGCGGATCACCGGTCAGGACACGTGCCGAGTGGACATGGGGCGCGCGAGCGTGCGCTCGAAGGACTTCCCGAGCGGTCCCGAGGACGGCAGCGGAACGCTGACGAGCGCGGGTCGGGAGTTCGCCTTCCAGCACGTGTCGATCGGCAACCCGCAGTGCGCGATCGAGGTGGAGCCGGACGAGCTGGAGCAACTCGATCTGTCGGCATACGGGCCGCCGATCGAGGCGCACGAGCTGTTCCCGAACCGCACGAACGTGTCGTTCTGGCGCCGCGACTCCAGCTCGGAGATCACGGCGCGGATCTTCGAGCGCGGCGTCGGGGAGACGATGTCGTCCGGCACGGGCGCGAGCGGCGCGGCCGTGGCAGCCGTGCTGCGCGGAGCGCAGAGCCCCCTGACCGTGCACCTCGACGGAGGCGACCTGCTGGTGGAGGTCGAAGAGGACCTGACCGTGTACCTGACCGGCTGGGCGCGACCCGTGTACGCGGGCCGGCTCAGCGACCAACTGCTGGAGGAGCTGCGTGAAGCACAGTAGGCGCCTCGAGGCGCTCCCGCCATACCTGTTCGCCGAGCTCGAGCGCAAGATCGCCGCGAAGAAGGCGGAGGGCGTCGACGTGATCAGCCTGGGCATCGGCGATCCCGACACACCCACGCCGCAGTTCATCGTGGACGCGCTCGCGAAGGCGGCGAACGACCCGGGCACGCACCAGTACCCGTCGAATCGCGGCCGGGCCGAGTTTCGCCAAGCGGTGGCGGACTTCTACAGGCGGCGCTTCGGGGTGGAGCTGGACCCCGAGACGGAGATCATTCCCGCGCTCGGCGGCAAGGAGTGCATCTTCAACCTGAGCCTCGCCTTCCTGGATCCCGAGGACGTCGCGCTGGCCGCCGACCCCGGCTACCCGCCTTACACTGGCGGGCCGACGCTGAGCGGGTCGAGCTCGGTGCTGATGCCGCTCGTGCCCCACCTGGGCTTCGCGCCCGACCTCGACGCTATCTCGGCCGAGGACCGCGAGCGCGCGAAGCTCATGTTCCTCAACTACCCGAACAACCCGACGGGGGCGATCCTGCCGGACGGGCTGTTCGAGCGGGCCGTGGAGTTCGCAAAGGCCAACGCCGTGCTGGTCGTGCACGACGCCGCCTACACAGAGGTGACCTTTGACGGCTACGTGGCGCCCAGCTTCCTCGAGACGCCCGGCGCCAAGGACGTTGGCGTGGAGGTGTTCTCGCTCTCGAAGGCCTACAACATGACGGGCTGGCGCACCGCGGCGATCGTCGGGAACGCGCAGGCGATCGAGTCATATTGGCGGTTGAAGACGAACATCGACTCCGGCATGTTCGATGCCGTCCAGCTGGCAGCTGTGGCCGCGCTCAACGAGGGCGACCAGGTGGCCCGCGACATGAGCGCCATCTACGCGCGCCGGCGCGATCTCGTCTGCGAGGCGCTCGCCGAGATCGGCGTGGAGGTGACGAAGCCGAAGGGCACGATCTACATCTGGGCGCCGGTACCGTCCGGCCATACCTCGGCGTCGTACTGCGAGCTGGTG
>JBKPDA010000245.1:0-10548 GCA_046727635.1 Actinomycetota bacterium
CTGCTCGGGATCGTCCTATTCGGCTTCACCGTCTACAGCGGCCTGGCCGGCGTGCAGGACGCCTTCGGCAACCTCGCGCCCACCATGATCTACGTGCTGTTCTGGGTCGGCATGGTCGTGGCCAGCCTGCTGTTCGGCAACGTGTTCCGGCTGCTCAGCCCGTGGCGGGCGATCGCGCGCGGGGTCTCCTGGACCGCGCGGCGCGTGAGCAAGCGCGAGCCGCCGCCCGTGATCGAGTACCCGGCGTGGCTCGGGCGCTGGCCGGCGGCCATCGGCATCCTCGCGTTCGCCTTCGTCGAGCTTGCCTACCGCAGCCGCGACGACCCGTCTCAGCTGGCCATCATGGCGCTCGTCTATGCCGTGGTGATGCTCGGCGGCATGGCCTGGTTCGGCGTAGAGACCTGGAGCGAGCGGGCCGACCCGTTCGGCGTCTACTTCGGTCTGTTCGCGCGGCTGTCGCCGTTCACGCGCCGCGACGGCGAGCTGCGGGTGCGGCCGCCGCTGTCGGGTGCCCCGTCGCTCGAGCTCGTGCCCGGCACGATCGCGCTCCTGTGCGTGGCGATCGGCAGCACCACCTTCGACGGCTTCTCGAACGGCCCGCTGTGGGGGTCGATCCAGCCGCATCTGGCGTCGTTCTTCAGCCACGTCGGCGCGGGGGCGCTGAACCAGCTGATGTGGGCGTCGCTGATCGGGCTCGTGGCGTGCGTGCTGATCGTCAGCGGCTTCTACCGCCTGGGTGTGAGCGGGATGGTGACGGTGGGCGAGGGACACGACGCTGACGACCTCGCGCGGCGTTTCGCCCACACGCTCATCCCGATCGCGTTCGCCTACGCGTTCGCCCACTACTTCTCGCTGCTGGTCTTCCAGGGCCAGGGCGCCGTCCACCTGTTCTCGGACCCGCTGGGACACGGCAGCGACCTGTTCGGCACCGCGAGCACGGGCATCAACTACAACGTGATCTCCTCGAAGGGAATCTGGTACGTGCAGGTGGGCGCCCTCGTGGTGGGCCACGTCTGCGGCCTGATCCTGGCGCACGACCGCGCCGTGGGGATGTATCGCCAGGTGCAGGACGCGCTGCGATCGCAGTACTGGATGCTCGTGGTGATGGTGGGCTTCACCAGCCTCGGCCTGTGGCTCCTGTCGGCGGTGAACACTTGATTCCGTTCGCCCACGCAGCCCATCTGCTGGAGATCCCGATCTACGCCGGGCCAGTGCTGCTGTTGATTGCGGGGTTCAAGCTCGACGGCTGGCGAGAGCGGCGCCGAAAAAAGCGCCAGTAGCTGCCGGTCCCCCTGCCACAATCGCCCCATGCCGCCGACGGGCATCCATACGCCCTCGTTCAAGGAGCGCACGCGCGCCTACGAGGCGGAGTTCTTCTCCACGCTGGCGCAGCGCTCCTATCCGGCGCGGCGAGAGCACCCGGAGCCCGACTCGCCCGTGCGCACGCCGTTCCAGCGCGACCGCGACCGGATCGTGCACTGCAAGGCGTTCCGGCGCCTCAAGCACAAGACGCAGGTGTACATCGCGCCCGAGGGCGACCACTACCGCACCCGGCTCACGCACACGCTCGAGACCACCGGCATCGCCCGCACGGTGGCCCGCGTGCTCCGACTGAATGAGGACCTCACTGAGGCGATCGGCCTCGGCCACGATCTCGGCCACGCGCCGTTCGGCCACATCGGCGAAGCCGTGCTCGACGCCTGCCTGATGGAGCGCTACGCGCGGCGATTCAGGCACAACGAGCAGTCGCTGCGGATTGTGGAGCGGCTCGAGCGCGGGGGAGTGGGCCTGAACCTCACCGAGCAGGTGCGCGACGGCATCCTGCGCCACACCGGCGAGGGGCCGCCGGCCACCCTAGAGGGCCGGATCGTGCGCCTCGTCGATCGGATCGCGTACATCAACCACGACATCGACGACGCGCTGCGCGCGGGCAGCCTGCACCCCGACGAGCTGCCGCACGCGGAGCTCGAGGTGCTGGGGGACACCGGCTCGAAGCGGATCGACACGCTCGTACGCGACCTTGTGCGGCGCTCGGCCGAGGCCGGCGACATAGTGCAGAGCGAGGAGGTGGGCGGCGCGATGGATCGCCTGCGCACGTTCATGTTCGAGCACGTCTACCTGGCGCCGGCGGCGCAGAGCGAGCAGCCGCGCATCGAGCGCATGCTGCGCGCGCTGTTCGAGCACTTCGCGGGGGATGATGCGGATTGGGTGGCGGATTATTTGTCCGGCATGACCGACCGGTACGCGGTGCGGACGTTCACTGAGCTCTCGCTGCCGAGGGGGTTCTGAATTGCGGGAGTACGGAGTACGGAGGTACGGAGTACGGAGAGCTTTCATCGCGCATTCCGTACCTCCGTACTTCCGTACTTCCGTACTTCCGGCGTCGTGAGCCTCTACACCAAAGACAGCATCGACCGCGTAAAAGACGCGGTCGACATGGCGGAGCTCGTTGGCTCGCGCACCGACCTGCGGCGGGTGGGCAGTCGCTACACGGGGCTGTGCCCGTTCCACGACGAGCGCACGCCGTCGTTCTCGGTCAACGCGGCGGAGAAGCTCTACTTCTGCTTCGGCTGCGGCGCGGCGGGCGACGCGATCCGCTTCGTGCAGGACACCGAGGCGCTCGACTTCAAGGGTGCGCTGGAGATGCTCGCCGAGCGCTACAACGTCGAGCTGAAGCTGGAGCGCGAGGACCCGGCGGCGGAGCGCCGGCGCCAGCGCCGCGAGCGGCTTCACAAGCTGGTGGAGCGCGCCGCGGACTACTACGTGCGCTACCTGTGGGAGTCGAGCGAGGCCAAGCGCGCGCGGGAGTACCTCGAGGGGCGCGGGCTCAGCGAGGAGATCCTGCGGGCGTTCCGGATCGGGTATGCGCCGAGCGCGTGGGACAAGGTCACGGTGGCGGCGCAGCGCGACGGGTTTACCCGCGAGGAGATCGCCGCGGCCGGTCTGGGCCAGCGCGCGCGCGGCGGCAGCGGCTTCTACGACTTCTTTCGCGCGCGGATCATGTTCCCGGTCGCCGACCCGCGCGGTCGGATAGTCGGCTTCGGCGCGCGGGCCGTGCGCGACGAGCAGCAGCCGAAGTACAAGAACACGCCCGAGGGCGAGCTCTACCACAAGAGCCGCCAGCTGTTCGGTATCGACCGGGCCCGGCCGAGCGCCTCCAGGCAGGGCAGGATCGTGGTGGTCGAGGGATACACTGACGTGCTCGCTCTCCACCAGGTCGGGCTCGAGGAGACGGTGGCGGTTATGGGTACGGCGGTAACGCCTGAGCAGTTGGCCGTGTTGTCCCAGACGGTGGGGAAGGGGACGGCGTATCTCGCTCTCGACGCCGACCGGGCAGGTCAGGACGCGATGCTGCGGGCCGCACGGGCGGCGAAGGACAGGGATCTCGAGCTGCGGGTGATCGAGATGCCCGCCGGCGCCGATCCGGCGGACCTGGTCGTGCAGGAGGGGGCTGAGGCGTTCACGCGCCTGATCGACCCTGCAGCGACGGTAATTGAGTTTCAGATTCGCCGGGTACTTGCCGATTCTGAGCTTGGAACCCCCCGCGGGCGCGATCGCGCGCTGGAGGAGGTGCGCCCCTTGATCGCCACGATCCCTGAAAAAACCGCAACTAGGGACGAGCTTGTGAGCTTTGTCGCAGACCGGCTCGATGTCCCGGACAGTTACTTGACGACGCTGATCAGCTCCGCGTCGGCAGCCGCCGCGCCGAAGCCACGAGAGGGCGCCCGGCCCGCGCCGCGGCCGCTCGACGCCCTGGCCCGCGGCGAGCGCACGTTCCTGGCGATGTGCATCGCGCAGGGCGAGCTGGGTCGTGAGTATCTGGGGAAGACTACGGACGCGCACCTTTCCTCGGAGGTGTTACGCCTGGTTAGAGACCATCTGCTTTCTCATTTCGACCAGCCGTTGAGCGAACTTCCAAGCGACGACCCCGCGATCGTGGCTACCATCACCGGGGTAGTGATGTTGGCCGACGAGGAGCCGTCCTCCGAGCCGGCCCTCCGCCTCGGTTTTCTCCAGCTCGAGCTCCGTCGGATCGAGCGGGAGATGAGACACGCGGAGAAAGACGATGACTTCGACCGGCAGCGCCAGCTGTGGTCCGAGCGTGAGACGGTGAGACAGGGGATCTCACACGTGATGGGAGAGGCACCGTGAGCGAAGCGCGCGACCGACTCGACGAAGAGCACGAGCTCGAAGAAGAGGAAGAGCAGGAGGAGCCGACGGAGGTTTCCGACCTCTTCGACGAGGGCGGTGTCGTCACCGCCGGCCTGCCGGTCGCGCCGCCCGAGGGCGGACCCGAGGACAGCGTCCGCCTCTACCTGAAGAAGATCGGCAAGGTCCGGCTCCTGACGCGCGAGGACGAGGTCCGCCTCGCCCAGCGCGCGGAGCGCAACGACATGAGCGCGAAGAACGCGCTCGTCGAGGCCAACCTTCGGCTCGTGGTGTCGATCGCCAAGCGCTACACCGGCCGTGGCCTCACGCTGCTCGACCTCATCCAGGAGGGCAACCTCGGTCTTATCCGCGCGGTCGAGAAGTTCGACTGGCGGCGCGGCTTCAAGTTCTCCACCTACGCCACCTGGTGGATCCGGCAGGCCATCACCCGCGCGCTGGCCGACCAGTCGCGCACCATCCGCATCCCCGTGCACATGGTGGAGCGGATGAACCGCGTGGCGCGGGTGCGGCGGGCCCTGATTCAGAAGAACGGCCGCGAGCCCACGCCGGAGGAGATCGCCGCCGAGCTGGACATGCCGGCCGCTCGTGTGGAGGAGGCGCTGAAGGTCGGGCAGGAGCCGGTATCTCTCGAGACCCCGGTCGGGTCCGAGGAAGGCGACGCCTCGCTGGCGGACTTCATCCCGGACGCTTCGATCGACCGGCCGCTGGAGATCGTCGCCAACCGCCTGCGCGAGGCCGATGTGCAGGCAGCGCTTGAGTCGCTCCCGTGGCGCGAGCGGCGCGTGCTGGAGCTGCGCTACGGGCTCGCCGGCGAGGGACCGATGACGCTCGAGGAGATCGGCACCCAGGTTGGCGTCACGCGCGAGCGCGTGCGGCAGATCGAGTCGAAGACTCTCTTGAAGCTCAAGAACTCGGGCGAGGCCGGCCGGCTCGAGGGCACGGCGGACGTCGCCGAGGGCACTTAGCCGCTACCGCAGCGGCGGGCCCTTCACTTCCATCCCGGCCGGCGCGCCGAGGCTCGCGAAGGCGCTGGGATCGATCGGCGCTTCGAGCTTCGCGAACTCGTCGAAGAAACGCTCCATCCCGGACGGGGTGAAGAGGACAAGGATGCGGGCGGGCGTGTCGCCGACGTTCTGAAACGCGTGCGGCGTGCCCTTCGGGACGAAGACAAAGGACCCGGTTGGCGCCTCGTGGACGTCGTCACCGAGCCTGAAACGCAGCCGGCCCTCGATGATGTACCAGGACTCGTCCTCGTCCTTGTGCGTGTGGAGCGGAGGCCCGTCGAGCGGGGCGATGACGTTCTCGAAAGCGGTGAGCCGACCGCCGGTCTGCTCGGCTCTGGCCTTGAAGGTGAGGAGGCCACCGGCGGGGCCCTGGATGCGCTCGCCTTCTCCCGATGGCACGACGACGGGGTCGGGCATGGGGCGGAATCCTATGGGATTTCGAAGGCGAACACACGTTCGTTTTTCCATCCGACGGATAAGCCAGTATTGCCGCATGGACCGCGACTCGCTAAAGCTTTTTCTGGACCAAGGACTGTCCTTGGAGGAGATCGGGAAGCGGTTTGGGAGACATCCGTCCACAGTCGGGTATTGGGTGAAGAAGCACGGCTTGCGCGCTGCGAACAAGGAACGTCACGCAGCGCGTGGCCCCATTCCGCGAGAGCGCTTGGCCGCTCTGATCGACGAGGGCTATTCGCTGGCCGGCATTGCACGAATCCTGGATCGCAGCGTGACCACCGTGCGGCATTGGGCCAAGCGCTACGCGCTAGAAACCTCACGGAGCACTCGCGTCCGGGAGGGGCGGGAAGGGCGCCTGAGCGCGTTCGCAGTCATTCAAATGCAGTGCGGCCGCCACGGACTGACGGACTTTTGGCTGGAAGGGCGAGGTTCCTACCGTTGTATGCGCTGCCGCGTGGAAGCCGTGACACGCCGGCGGGCGATGCTCCGCACAACGCTTCTTGCCGAGGCCGGAGGGAGCTGCGCCATCTGCGGCTATTCCAAGTGTGCGGCGGCGCTTCATTTCCACCACCTCGACCCAGGCACGAAGCGCTTCAACGTTCGCAGCGGCAATACGCGATCGCTTGAACAGCTGCGGCGTGAGGCGCGCAAATGCGTACTGCTGTGCAGCAACTGCCACGCTGAGGTCGAGTCGGGAGTGACGAGCATCCCCGCTAGAGTTTCCGGTCACGTTCAAGATCTGCGCCGGGATGACGACGTATCCGGCGTAGCGCATTTGCTCGATCCGGGGTAGCTCAATCAGGCAGAGCGAACGGCTGTTAACCGTTAGGTTGTGGGTTCGAGTCCCACCCCCGGAGCTTCCAACCGCAGCACGTAGTACCAAGACGTAGGCCGAACAGGCGCGCAAATCGCCTCTCACGCCCCCCGGGCGGGCTAAAGCACAGCCCTCATGCGGTCGATTCTGAGATTGCATGAAAAGGCTCTTCCGTTTTCGTGCGCCCGGGCTCGGTCGGCTTGACGCCGGCGAGTTGAGGCATTGGGCGCCTGGGGCCATGACGGTCCCGGACCGCGAGTCAACCCTGCGCGCGCTGGGCTGCCTCTACCTCGGCAGCGCGACCTTCGGATTCCTCGTCAGCCTCGTCTCGCACCCGCACGGCATCGACCCCGCGGCGAGGTGGAGCCTGCTCGGCACGGCGTACACGCTCGGGCTCATTCTCGTGCTGGGCCGGCGGCGACTGCCGTACGGCGCGGTGGACGTCTCCCTGGCCATCGGCCTCGGGCTCGTCACGCTCGGGCTCGTGATCCGGGGCGCCGCCGCCGCCAACACCTTCCCGGTCTTCTACGTCTGGGGCGCACTGTCCGCGGCGTTCCTGCTCTCCCGTGCCCGCGCGACGATCCAGCTCGCGCTGATCGCCGTGCTCGATGCCGCCTACCTGCTGGACGCCGACGTGGCCACCCGGCTTGCCGCCCGTCAGTGGCTGATGACGCTGGGCACCTGCCTGCTGGCCGCGGGCTTCGTCAGCGCCCTGCGCTCGCGCGTGGAGCGCCTCATCGAGGACCTCGCCGAGACCACCAAGCGCGACCCCCGCAGCGGCCTGCTCAACGGCGCCGGCTTCGAGGAGCTCCTCGAGCGGGAGCTCGAGCGCGCCCACCGCAGCGAGAGCCGCCTGGCGGTCGTGATCCTCGACCTCGACCGCTTCCACCAGGTCAACGACGAGCTCGGCCACCGCGAGGCCGACGTCCTCCTCATGAGCGTCGCCGACGTGCTCGAGCGCACTAAGCGCCGCATCGACGTGGTGGCCCGCCTGAGCGGCCAGGTCTTCGCCCTGCTGCTGCCCGACACGGACGAGCACGGCGCCTACGTGCTGGCCGATCGTCTCCGCCGCGTGGTCCGCGACGCCTTCGCGGGCTCGAGCCCGCGCATCACCGCGAGCCTCGGCGTTGCCAGCTTCCCCAAGCACGGCGGCACGTTCGAGGAGCTGTACGGCTCGGCCACCCGCGCCGTATACGTCGCAAAGGAGCTGGGCCGCGACCGCTCGGTGATCTACAACCCCGAGATCAGCGCCAACCTCCGCGCGGGCGCCACCCGCGACGGCCTCCAGGCGGAGGAGCACCTCGCTGCCGTCCTGGTGCTGGCCGAGACCCTCGACATGCGCGACACGAGCACCGCGCGCCACTCGGAGACCGTGGGCCGCTACGCCAAGCTGATCGCCACCGAGCTCGGCGTGTCGCCGAAGGAGATCGAGCGCGTGCACCTCGCCGGCATGCTCCACGACATCGGCAAGATCGGAATCTCCGACACGATCCTGCAGAAGCCCGGCAGCCTCAACGAGGCCGAGTGGGAGGAGATGCGCAAGCACCCCGAGCTCGGCTCCCGGATCCTCGACGGCGCCAACCTCCAGGACATCAGCGCCTGGGTTCGCGCCCACCACGAGCGCCCGGACGGCCGCGGCTACCCGCTCGGCTTGTCCGACGAGGAGATCCCGATCGAGGCGAAGATCCTCGCGGTCGCGGACTCCTACGAGGCAATGACAGCCGACCGCGTGTACCGCACGCGCATGAGCCACGAGGACGCCCGCGCCGAGCTGCTCCGCTGCTGCGACACGCAGTTCGACCGCAGGGTGGTGCACGCCTTCGCGACCGCCCTGGCGCGCGAGCGGATCGGCGACGCCCCCGCGGCTGCCGCCGACGCTCTGGCCTAAGGCTCAGCTTCCACGGGCAGCCACGAAGCGCTCCAGCTCGTCCGCCGCGGCGGCGGCGCCGTCGTGCTCCGCGGCCCAGCGTCCCAGCTCACCCGCCCGCTCGGCGAGCGCCGGCTCATCCAGCAGCCGCCGCACCGCCAGCCTGATCCCGCGCGGACTAGTCAGCCGCCGAGGCAGTCCCACGCCCACGCCGGCCCACGACACCCGCGCGGCATTCTCCGCCATGTCGCCGGCCGCAGGACATGCCACCACCGGCGTGCCGCACGCCAACGAACGCACCACCGTGCCGTGCCCCGCGTGGCACACCACCGCATCGCACAGCGGCATCGTGCGCGAGTAAGAGACCCAGTCCACGAGCCGCGCGTTCGAGGGCACGGCGAAGCCGTCGGCGGGCGCCCGGCGGTTCGTGCTCGCCAGCACCCGCACCGGCTCGCCAGCGAGCCCTTCCAAAGCCGCCAAGAGCATCCGCTGATCTGGATCCTGCGAGGTGCTCGGCGCCACGAGCACCAGCGGGTCGTCACCGGGCGGCAGTTCCACGTCGCCGAACGGCTGCTCCCACATGAGCGGCCCGGTCACCTTCATCCACGGCTCCCAGCGCCGCGGGTACTCGAGCTGCGGAAACGTGGCGATCAGCGCCAGCTGCCGCGACGTCCCCCCGTGCAGGTGCGAGTGAGGCGGTAGTCCAACCCGCCGACGCGCCTCGTTCAGCTCGTCCCGCCCGCGCCGAAAACCGATCCCCGCAAGCGGCTCCGTGGTCCTCCAGAAGCGCCGCCCGACAGCCGTTCGAGGCAGCCGCGCGCCGGTCGAGTACAAAGGAAAGCCCGGCTCGCCGGCCGGCAGCACGTGCGGCACGAGCGTCACCCACGGCCGCCGCTCCATCTCGGCGGCGAGCGACGCCGCCAGCGTGAGGATGTCTGCCACCACGGCATGGGGATCCACGTCGCGAACCAGAGGCACGGTCTCCTCCGCCGCCCGCACTGCCGCCTGATACGGCTTCAAAGCGGGCGAGGTGGGGAACACCGCGTACTCGGGCGCCCGCTCGAACCGCATCCCCTCGCGCTCCACGTGCTCGCGCCAGCGCTCCCAGGTCTGCAAGCAGACCGAGTGCCCACGCAAAGCAAGCTCGCGACCGAGGGCGATCATCGGGAACGCGTGCCCGGGATCCCCGAACGCCGAGAGCAGCAGGCGAAGCTCGCGGCTCAGACGAGTTCCGCGAGCGTCCGGATCGCCGCCAGGCGCCCCTCGGCGCTCTCGGCCCAGGGCGTGACGATCAGCGTCCCCACGCCCGCGACCCTGTAGTTCTCGAGCCGCTCGGCGATCACCTCGCGCGGCCCGCACAGCGAGGTGCTGTCGATCAGCTCGGCCGGAAGCGCCGCCGCCGCCTCGTCCTTCTTGCCGGCCAGGTACAGCTCTTGCACCTCGTCGGCAGCCTCCTCGAACCCGTAGCGGCGCACGAGCGCGTTGTAGAAGTTCTGCTTCCGCGACCCCATCCCGCCGACGTACAGCGCCAGGAACGGCCGCAGCGCGTCGCGAGCCCGATCGACGTCGTCGTCGATGCACAGCGACACGTTCGGCGCGATGTCGAACGAGCCGTCGAGCGTGCGGCCCGCCCGCGCGGCGCCCTCGCCCAGCAGCTCCTGGAACTGCCCCACGTGCTCGGGGGAGAAGAACGTGGGCAGCCAGCCGTCCGCGATCTCGCCGGCCAGCTGCGTGTTCTTCGGCCCGATCGCAGCCAAATAGATCGGAATCCGCTCCTGCACCGGAGCGATCATCAGCTTCAGCGCCTTGCCTGGCCCGTCGGGCAGCGGGAGCGTGTAGGTGTCGCCCTCGAACTCCAGCCGCTCGCGGCCGAGCGCCTTGCGCAGGATCGTCACGTACTCGCGCGTGCGGTCGAGCTGCCCGGCGAAGCGCTGTCCGTGCCAGCCCTCGGCCACCTGCGGGCCGGACGACCCGATCCCCAGCCGCATCCGACCGTTCGAGAGCGCGTCGAGCGTGGCCGCGGTCATCGCGGTCATGGCCGGCGAGCGGGCGGGCATTTGGAAGATCGCCGAGCCGAGCTTGATGCGCTCGGTCTGCGCGGCGAGCCACGCCAGCACGGTGGCGGCGTCAGAGCCGTAGGCCTCGGCGGCCCACACCGAGTCGAAGCCCGCGGCCTCGGCCTCGCGCACCAGCGCCAGCTGGTCCTGGTTCGTCAGCCCGAGGCCCCAGTACCCCAC